>JBEKLW010000249.1:0-4862 GCA_050008815.1 Bryobacteraceae bacterium | reverse complement strand
ACGCAAACTGCTCCGCTTGCTGACGCGCGCGGCTCAGTTACAGGGTGCGCATTCTGACCGAGCCGCGACCGTAAGGGAGCGGAGCTTTTGGCTTTCACACACGCAGACTGCTCCGCCTGCTGACGCGCGCGGCGCAGTTACGAGATGCAACCGCGCGCGCCTGGGCGGCGACAGCGCGGCCCGTCACCCCATCCCAGAGGCGATACTCTATATTGATGCCGTTCGCTTCCATACCGGAGGCTCTCGAGGAGATCCGCGCCGGCCGCATGCTGGTCGTCGTGGATGACGAAGACCGGGAAAACGAGGGCGATCTCACGCTGGCCGCCGAGAAGGCCACGCCCGAGGCCATCAACTTCATGGCCAGCCACGGCCGCGGCCTGATCTGCCTGGCGCTGACCGCGGAGCGGTGCGAGGAACTGCACCTGCCGCCGCTCTCGTCGCGGAACACCTCGCGGTTCGGTACGGCATTCTGCGAGACCATCGACGCGCGCGAAGGCGCGACCACCGGCATCTCGGCCGCCGACCGCGCGCTTACCATCGGCGTCGCCATCGATCCGAAGACCCGCCCGGCCGATCTGGCCCGTCCCGGCCACATCTTCCCGCTGCGGGCGCGCGAAGGCGGCGTGCTCGTCCGCGCCGGGCAGACCGAAGCTGCGGTTGATTTGGCCCGGCTGGCCGGTTTGCCCCCCGCCGGCGTGATCTGCGAAGTCATGAACGACGACGGGACCATGGCGCGTACGCCTCAGCTCCAAGACTTTTGCCGGCGGCACGGCCTGAAGATGATCTCAGTGGCCGGGTTGATCCGCCACCGGCTCCAGCACGAGCGGTTCGTGCGCCGCTTGGCCGAGGGCACGATTGAGACCGGGTTCGGCGAGTTCCACACCATCGCCTACGCCACCTCGACCGACCCGGAGGTCCACCTGGCGCTGGTGCGCGGCGAGGTCCGCGGACAGGAGAACGTGCTGGTGCGGATGCACGCGCGCTGCGCTTACGGCGACGTGTTCGCCTCAACCACCTGCGAGTGCCGAAACATCCTCCTCGACGCGCTGGGGCGCATCGCCACCGCGGGCGCCGGCGTTCTGGTCTACCTGCACCACACCGGGGCGGGCATGCACTTCGTAGCGGGCGACGCCGGCCTGGACCAGATCGCCAGCCACCCGGCCGACCGCGCCGACCATGCCAGCGCCGACGGCCAGCGCCTGCTCCAGTACGAAGCCGGCATCGGAGCACAGATCCTCTCCGACCTCGGGCTGCGCACCATCCGGCTGCTGACGAATCACCCCCGCAAGGTAGTCGGCCTGGAAGCCTTTGGCATCCAGATTGTCGAGCGCCTGCCGGTGGGATGAGCGCTCAGGAGACCGGGGCCGGAGACGGGATACCCAAGTCCGGTTTGCGGTTCTCTGGCCGCTTGCGCCAGGCCTCGAGCTCGGCCGCGAGTGCGTCGCGCACGCTGAGGAATTGAGGGTTCTCGTAGCGGTTGACCCGCTCGCGCGCGTCGTTTATGTCGTCGTAGAGTTCGTTGGGTCCCCGGCCGCCGCCGCGGAGAATCATCTTGTAGCGCTTGTCCCGCGCCATTTCGGCGTCCAGGAATTCCCCGAACACCAAGTTGCGCCAGGGCTGCTTCTTGGGAAATGGCTGGTTGAGTACCGCTGGCAGGTAGCTGCGGCCCGGCCCCGGAGCTGGCACGGGCGCGCGCAGCAGCTCGCACAGGGTGGGCACCAGATCATACGCGCTGACAAGCTCCGGCCGGAGCGCTTCGGCCGGGGTCTTCCCGCGCCAGCTCCAGATCATCGGCACCGCGACGACCTCTTCGAACATGTTCACCGGCTCGGAGCCGTGCGCCCCGTCCCAAAGCCCATGCCGGCCGAGCAGCGATCCGTGCGTCGCGGTGAAGATCACCAGCGTGTCGTCCCGGAGGCCGCGCTCGTCCAGTTTCTTAAGCAGTGGGGGAATCTGGTCATCCACCGCGGTCACCGCGGCCGCGGCCTGCCGCAAGCTCCCCACGACGTCTGCGAAAGCCTCCTTGCCGCGGGCGGCATTGGCGGCGGGCCGCTCCCACCCGATGGACTCGAATCGGGCGGCGGCGTACATCTCGTGGTACTTGGCGGGGGGATCCTCGGGCAGCCAGTATCCGAGGGTGAGGAAGAAGGGCTGGCCGGCCTTTTGCTGGTCGAGGAATGCGAGCGCGCTGGCCGTCGATGCCTGCAAGGTGGAGGCCTGCGTCTGCCAGAAGCTGAACGATGGCGGCGCCTTCTCGGCGCTCCCCAAATCCCAGCGCCCGGCATAGCCGCAGCGGTAGCCCACGCCCGCCAGCATGTCCTGGAGCAGCCGCTGGCCGGCAAAGGCCGCCGGAGTGGCCTCGCCCGGGCCGAGTGCGTCCTGGATGCCGTGCCGGCGCGGCGTGCGGCCGGTCAACAGTGTCGCCCGGCTGGGGGAACTGGCCGGCGTGCACACCAGGCTGCGCACGAATCGGGTGCCGGTGCGCGCCAACAGGTCGAGGTTGGGTGTGCGGATATCCTGGTTACCGTTGATGCCAAGCATCCAGGCGCCGATGCCGTCGGCCAGAATGAGCACGACGTTCGGCCGGGGCGCCTGCTGCTTCGCCCCCAGCGCCGGCCACGCGGCGGCGCTCAGCAGAAGCTCGCGACGGCTCAGCGGCATTTCCTGGCCCTCCGCGCCGCAGTCGAAAACCGCCGCCCCGGCGCCCACGGGCGGGCCCGCTGGCGGACCGGCCGGCGTCTGGCGGCTCTGGCGGCCAGCGCCAAAGCCACGATCACGGATAACTCCATGTCTCCTCCACAAAGACTCTATGCTACAACCCTCCGCCCCCGGCAGTCGCGGTGCCAGGCTCGCGCGAGCGGGCGCTGGCCGACGATCCCAACCTTCACTACGGCGACGCGGCGGAGCTACTGCTGCTGCTGGAGACCCTGGGTGGCATGGACTAGACCGCTTTTCCCTTGAATTACCGCGGCAGATGTGATAGATAGTTCAGCCAGAGGCAGCGCATGAACAACAACCGAGTCCGGGCTCTTCTTGCTGTTGCGATCGCTGGCATGGTGTTGATGGCAGTGTCTTGCGGCGGCTCGAGCGCCCCGCAGCCGGGCACACCCCAGTTCTCCTGGTCCGCCGCCAGGGAAACCTGGGCGGCGGGCGATTATCCGAAGACCGCCGAGCATCTCGAGGGAGTGCTCAGAAGCCAGAACCAGTACACGGCGCAGGCCCGGCCCTGGCACCTGATCGTGACCTCGGGGATGGCGAAGGCCTACATCGACCTGGCGGATTACTCCGAGCACGGCGGCCGCGCCAAGCCGTTTCACGCGACCGCTTTCCGGCGCCAGATGTCCGACTTCCGCACCTATGCCAACCAGCTCGCCCTCCAGTTCGCGGAGTCGTTCAGCGCTTTTCAGGTGGCCCACAAGGACCCGCAGGTCACGCTGGCCTTCAGCTTCCCGATGGGGAGCCCGTTCATGTCGCCGCAGCTCCTGCGGATGGGCCAGGGCACGCTGCCGGACCCCGCGGTGCTCGACGATGTGCGGCGGCAGCACTTGCAAACCGCCGTGGTCCTGGCGACCTGCCGCGCCGCCGGCGCGCCCGACGACACGGCCAGAACGCAGCAGCTCTTCAAGGCGGGCAACGTACAGGTGCCGCGCGAAGCGTTCCTGCTGGCGATGGCCGAGACGTTGGACGAACAGGCACAGCTTTACACCCGCAAGAAGCTGGATCTGCCGGACCGCTTCACGCTGTTCAGCAACCGCGCGCTGGAGACTCTGGCGACGTTGCCGCAGACCAAGCAGACCACCGCGCTGACCGCGAAGATTCAGAAGGCGCTGAAGGCGGCGGCTCCGGCCAGGTGAGGCGGCTGCTGGCCGGGCTGCTCGATCCGCAGCGGTCGCGGGGAGGCGGCGCAGTCCGTGAGCGGCGTGCCTGAGTAGTAGTCCAGGTTGTAGCGCCAGCCCCGGTTGACGGCGCCGACGCAGACCTGGTCCCGGCGGGGTGCGACCTGCCGCCAGAGGCCCCGCGCCGATACGTTTCTATCCATGGCCGGGAACGCGCGCGCCTCCAGCCAGACCGCGCCCGCCACCGTCACGGCCACAACCGCCGCCACCGCCCAGCCGCGGCGGCCCTTGGCCTCCAGCACCCACACCAGGGCGGCTGCCATCAGCGCTGGGAGCATCGCCAGCCAGTTTATAGGGCCGATCTCGGCGTGCGTGATGCCCAGGCGCAGCGCCTCCGGAAGGGCCTCGGTCGCCACCGGCACCAGCACCAGCAGCGCCGCGGCCAGGATGAGCGTCCACGCCCGGGAGCGGGACTCGGCCAGTGCGACCCCCGCCAGTGCGCACGCCGCCGGGAACAGCGGCAGCAGGTAGCCGGGCAGCTTGTTCGCCGCCGCCGAGAAGAACACCAGGCCGAAGACCATTAAAATCAACAGAAAGCGCCGGCGGGGGTCTCGGAAGGCCGCCTTGCCGAACAGCAGAACCACCAGCGGCGACCACGGGAACAGGCCCGCCACGAAGACGGGCAGGTAGAACCAGAACGGCTGTACGTGCTGGAGCGAGTCGGTGGCGAAGCGCTCGAAGTGGTGCTTCAGGAACAGGTCAGCCAGGAATGCGCCGCCGTAGCGCGCCGCGACGAGCAGATGCCACGGCACTGCCACGGCCAGGAAAGCCACTAGCGGCACGGGGCGCAGCAGGTCGCGCCACCGGGCGCGGCCGGCCCACACAACCGGGAGCGCCAGCACCAGCGGCACAAGCCCCTTGGCCAGCACGGCTACGCCGAGGAGCGCCGCGGCGGCGGTCAGCCCCGAGCGGTCGCCTCGCTCGATCCAGGGCAGGTACAGCAGCATAGCCGCCGAGAAGGCCGCG
>JBEKLW010000248.1:0-4869 GCA_050008815.1 Bryobacteraceae bacterium | reverse complement strand
AGTACCGCTGCTCGGCCTGCGGCGAAACCTTCGAGCAACTGCGGCGGACGCAAGACGCCGACCACGGCCTGGTCTGCCCGGCGTGCCAGTCGGGGGAGGTCCAGCGCCTCATCTCGGTGTTCGCCAGCCGTGTCGCCGGGGCGGGCGCCAGACCGCCCTGCGGAGCGCCGTCGGCGTCAGCCTGCGGCAAGCGCGGCTTCACTTGAGCCTGAATGCGGGCGGCGGTCGGCCGCCTCTTCTCGCGCGAGCCCGCGCCGCGTGGCCTCTTCCGTGACAGAATAGTGCGCAGAGCGCCTTGAACCATATCGCAGCAGTGCGCCCGGCAACTGCCAGGAGTGGCTAGATGCAACTTCGCGTACTCGTGTTCGTGCTCGCCGGCGGCAAGGGGACCCGGCTCTACCCGCTCACCAGGGAACGCGCCAAACCCGCGGTGCCCTTTGGGGGCAAGTACCGGATCGTGGACTTCGTTCTGAGCAATCTGATCAACTCGGGCCTGTACTCGATCTACGTCCTGCTCCAGTTCAAGAGCCAGTCCCTGCTCCAGCACCTGCGCGACGGCTGGCAGTTCGCCGGCCTGTTGAAGAGCCAGTTCGTCATCCCCGTTCCGGCCCAGATGCGCTTGCCGGCCGCGACTTGGTACCAGGGCACGGCCGACGCCATCTACCAGAACATCAACCTGATTGAGCAAGCCGACCCGCACATCGTGGCGATCTTCGGAGCGGACCACGTCTACCGGATGAACATCCGCACGATGATCGAGTTCCACGAGCAGAAGCGAGCGGCGGTCACCGTGGCGGCCATCCCGGTCCACAAGCGGCAGGCGGGGGAGTTCGGTGTCATCGAGGCCGGGGCGGACGGCCGGATCATTGGCTTCCACGAGAAGAACCCGGACGCGCCCACGCTGCCCGGCGACGCCGGGCGCGTCTACGCCTCGATGGGGAACTACGTGTTCTCGACCCGCGTGCTGCTCCAGGAGCTGCACGCCGACGCTGCCAGCGAGGAAAGCAGTCACGACTTCGGGCGGGACATCCTGCCGGGCCTGATCGGGCGCGCGCCCGTCTACGCCTACGACTTCCAGACCAACCCGATTCCGGGCGAGGCTCCGGGTAAGCCGGCCTACTGGCGGGACGTCGGCACCATCGACGCCTACTATGAGGCCAACATGGACATCCGCTCAGTCGAGCCGGAGCTGAACCTTTACAACCGCCAGTGGCCGCTGATCACCGCCGGCTACTCCGACCCGCCGGCGAAGTTCGTCTTCGACGAGGAAGGCCGCCGCGGCCAAGCCATCGACTCGGTCGTCTCAGGCGGCACCATCCTCTCGGGCGGGGTGGTGCGTGATTCCGTGCTGGGCCGCTACGTCCGGGTGCACTCGGGCGCGCTGGTGGAGGACTCGATCGTTTTCGACAACTGCGACATCGGCCGGCGCGCCCGTATCCGGCGCGCCATCCTGGACAAGAACGTCACAGTGCCCGAGGACGCCGTCATCGGTTACGATGCGGAGCTCGACCGCCGGCGCCACTACGTCACCGAGAGCGGCATCGTGGTGGTGGAAGGCCTGCGCTCGCGGGTGGAGCTCTCGACGCTAACGGTGTAGGCCGTCAGCCGGGAACGGCCTCGCCATGCTCCAGACGGTCGGCAAGCAGACGACGCCCGGTATCTACTCCGTCGCCGCCTGTCGCTGGAGCATCGACCCGAGCAGCCCCACGCCCACCGACACCAGACAGCCGACGGCGTTGTACCAGAGGAAGGAAACCTCCGTCCACTGGTGCACCGACAATATGGCTGCCTCGCCCGCCAGCACTCCCACGAACGCCGCCGTGCCGCGCACGCGCGGGAAGGCGAAGGCCAGCACGAAAACGCCCAGCATGGCGCCATAGAACAGAGAGCCGACCTTGTTGACGGCCACGACCAGCGAGCCGAGGTTCTTGCCGTATTGCGCGAAGGCGACCGCGTAACATCCCCAGAAGGCGGTGAAGGCTCGCGAGGCCCAGAGATAGTGCCGGTCGGAGCCCGTCCTGACGACGTGGCGCTTGTAAATGTCGATCACCGATACGGTGGCAAGCGAGTTGATCTCGGCCGAGGTGGAGGACATGGCCGCAGCCAGAATCGCCGCGAGCACCAGCCCCACAATGCCGGCGGGCATGTAGCGCGTGACGAAACTCAGGAAAATGTAGTTGGTGTCGTTGACGCCGCCGGCCAGCTCGGCCGCCCGCGCCCGCGCCCCATCCAAGTCCTGTTGGGCCGCGCGATAGCCGGCGACGCTGCGGCCGGCGGCCTCCTCGTCGGAGGCCCGGCGCGCCCGGAGATAGTCCGTCACGGCCTGCTTCCGCCGCTCGAATGCCTGTTGGTGGGACTCCTGGACGGAAGCCAGCGCGGGGACGTTCTGGATGCGTTTCAGGTCCGTCTGAACAAACAGCAGCGGCGGCTGCACGTAAATATAGAACACGAAGACCATCGCGCCGGTGAAGAGAATGACGAACTGCATCGGGATCTTCGCCACGGCGTTGAACAACAGGCTGAGGCGGCTCTGGGCAATCGAGCGGCCCGTCAGATAGCGCTGAACCTGCGACTGGTCCGTGCCGAAGTAGGACAGGAACAGGAAAGTTCCGCCCAGGAGGCCGCTCCAGAGGGTGTAAGGGTCCTTCAAGTCGAAGCTGAGGTCGATGGCATTGAGGCGGCCGGCCGCGCCGGCGACTCGCACGGCGTCCAGGAACGAAAGCTCGGGGGGCAGCAGCCAGATAGCGGTGCCGAGAGCGGTGAGCAGGCCGACGAAGATGATGAGCATCTGCTGGACATCGGTCCAGGTGATCGCCTTGACGCCGCCAACCACGGTGTAAACGATGACAATGCCGCCCATCGCGAAGATGGTCAGACGGTCCGGCCAGCCCAGAATCGCGGTCAGCACAATCGCCGGTGCGGCCAGCGCAAAACCGACGCCCAGGCCGCGCTGGATGAGGAAGATGCCGCTGACCAGGGCGCGCGTCTTGGCATCGAAGCGCTGTTCCAGGTACTCGTAAGCGGTGTAGACGTTGGCGCGGTGAAAGATCGGGACCGTCGTGGCGGCCAGGATCACCATGGCAATCGGCAGGCCGAGGTAGAACTGGACGAAGCGCATGCCGTCCACGTAGGCCTGGCCGGTCGTGGAGATGAAGGTGATGGCGCTGGCCTGCGTCGCCATGATCGAGAGCGCCATGGCGTACCAGGGCATGGTCTTGCCAGCCAGAAGATACTTGTTGACGGTGTTGCTTCCGCGGCTCTTCGCGAGACCGTAGCCGATGATGAAGATCAGCGTCGCTGCCAGGACGATCCAGTCGAGCGGCCTCATGCCCGGAAAGCCCGCGTGAACAGGTAGAAGAGCGCGATCAGCGCGGCCAGGTAGGCGAGAATGGCCGCATAGACCCGCCGCCAAGCGCCCAGGAACGGCGGGGGCTCATCGGGAAGGTTCTTCATGGAGCACCTTTCCCGCGCTCAGCAGGTTGGCGAAGATGCGGAACGCACCCGGCACGCCGGCGGGCAACTGCCGGAACCAGGAGTACGCCGTGAAGACGTATGCGCCACGGCCGTAGCGGGTGTAGAGGGTGCCGCCGGTGTGCGGCGGCTCACCGGGGTCGTGCGATTCGAAGAGCGTCTGGTAGTGCGCATCCCACTCGCCGGGCAGATACAGGGCGCGCTCCTGGACCCAGCCGTCGAAGTCGGACGCGATGATGCGGTTCGGAGTGCTAAGCAGCGGGCTCGACGCGGCCGTGAAGGCGACCGGCGCCTCTTCCACCGAAACGCGGTCGCGCGACACGCTGACAGAATACGGGCCGATGCCCGAAAGCGCGCCGGCCGAAGCGCCGAATTCGAGCGTGTTGTACTGGACTACGAGCGTTCCGCCCTTTTGCACATAGTCCAGGAGGCGCGCCTGGCTGGCGCGCAGATCGGCGCGCACGTTGTAGGCCCGCACGCCGGTGACGATGGCGTCGAAAGCGCCCAAATTGCCGCTCGCGAGGTCTTCGGCCGACAGGAGACGGACTTCGCAGCCGAGCTGCCGCAACGCGTCGGGAACCTCGTCGCCGGCGCCCATCACGTATCCGACACGCCGGGCCAGCACCCGGATGTCGGAGCGCACGGTGGCGGCCTCGGCGGGCGGAAAGACGACCTGGGGCGGAAAGTACGGGTAGGAGATGACGTCCATTCCCGAGGTGATCTGCCGCTGGTTGACCGTGGCGACGGCGCGCACGCGGCCACGCGCGGGCTCGGTCGCCGGGGTAACTTCGAAGGCCAGCGTGAGCTCCTCGCCCGGCGCCATGCGAAACTCGCGCGACGGCGGCGCCACGCGCCAGCCCGCCGGAGCCTCGAGGCGCAGTTGGCCAGTTGCGCCCGCATTCGCCTTCAGCACTACCTCGACCCGCTTGGGCCGCTGGTCCGGGAACACCAGCACCGCGGCCGGCGCCTGCACCGCCACGCAGGGCACGACCACCACCGGGCGCACCAGCTCTCCGCGCAAGCGGTCAGTGTAGCGGTATCGGACAGGCTGGTAGAAGTCGATGTCGTCCGCGCCGAACCGCAGCCGGAAGTGCACCTGCCAGAGCGGAGGGTTCTCGGCCTCGCCGATAAGGAGTTGATTCCGGATCGTGTACGTGTCGCCCTGCTTTGGCTCGGCCAGCCAGAACGGCTGAGAGTACGGGCTCGCGTCCGGCACGCGGAGCGTCAGGGAGTCCGTGAACGGCTGGTTGTAAGCCAGCTCGACGTTCCGGGCCGCGGGCGCGCCGCCCTCGCCTAGGTCGAGTCCCACGAGCTTGATGGGGAGGGGAGAGCGGTTGATCACGCTGGGGCGAATGGCGATGGTTTCGCCCGGCGCGGCGCTCCAGCGGTCGGCCGGCG
>JBEKLW010000247.1:0-4912 GCA_050008815.1 Bryobacteraceae bacterium | reverse complement strand
CGTTGGCGGCCGCGCGGGACAGGCGCGCGGCCACCGCCCGGGCCGGCAGCCTCCAATCCCTCCCGATCGCGGTCCACATCACGCCCAGCAGGCCCAGTTCCTTCTGCGCCGTCCGGAGGCCGAACCAGCGCGCGCCGTATGGAGGACGGAACAGCGCCGGACGGAACCCGGTGACCTCCGAGATGGCCGCTTGGGCGCGGAAGACCTCGTCGCGAACGGCGCCCGGCGACCGCAGGTAGAGCCGCGCGTGCGTGTGACCGTGGTTTCCGATCTCGTGACCGGCGCCGGCCACCTCCCGCGCCACCTCGGGCAGCCGCCGCACGTGCGTGCCGCACTGGAAGAACGTCGCGCGGACGCCGTGCCGCCCCAGCACCTCCAGAAGCTCCGGGGTGGACTCACTCGGCCCGTCGTCGAAGGTCAGCGCGATGGCCGGCCGGTCGCCGGCGCCCCGCCACACCGAAGGGCCGAACAGCCGCGACGAGCGGCCGCGCACGCCGTAGGCCATCACTCCGGCAGCGGCGCACATGGCCCCTCCTACCCATTCGATCAACATGCCGAGGATCTAGGATATCAGAGCTTTCAGCTTCCAGCTTCGAGCTTCCAGCTTCGAGCTTCCGTCTGCCGTCTGGAAGCTGGTAGCTGGTAGCTGCGAGCTGGCAGCTCGTAGCCAAAAAAAGAGCCGGGCGTCGGGGAGACGCCCGGCTGGAGGAGCACCCACAGGCCGCTCGGAGGCGACGGCCTGAGGTGATGGAGGAGCTTGTCAGGCCAAGAGGCCTCCGTGCCCGAGGCAGGCCACCTCCCAACCCGACACGCGGTAGCGTGCCAGCATCGGCGGCAGAATCAGATCCACCACGTTGGGCTTAGCCGAACGGAAGCAGCCCGGCGCCGAGACAATCGGGATTTCGTCCTTGTAAGCCAGCAAGAGCAGATTGCCCGGTTCAACCGGGGCCAGGAACCGCTCCAGATGGCAACCGATATGGGCCAGTGCGCGGCCGACCACGTCCTCGGGACCCGCCGGCGCCGTCGTCGAGGCCACCAGGATCGTCGTGGGCCTGGTGCGCGCCAGGTGCTGCAAGGCGCGCCCCACCTGTGCCTCATCCTCCACCACCGCCAGCACGTAAGTGGAACTCACGCCGAAGCGCTCCAGCCGCTGGCGCATGATGCTCTCGAACAACTGCCGCGCCCGCTCGCCGTTGAGCGGATCCGAATACAGCACGCCCACCGACGGGTTGCGGATGGGCCGCGCCTGGAGGATCGGCCCGCGCTCGCGCAAAATCATCAGCACCGCCTCGAGCTGAGTCTGGGCGACCGCGAACGGCGCGCTCTTCACCGTGGCGATGCGCTGGCCCGCCTTGGCGTGGGCAAAGTTGGCCAGCGTGGCGATCACGATCGACGCGGTGCAATTGATCTGCCGCAGCAGCTCGTCGTCAACCAGGACGCAGCAGTCTTCGGTGGCCGTCAGATTGGCCCGGCCGCCCGCGGCCAGCCGGATCTCCAGCGCCCCGCAGCCCATCTCGGTGGCGACCTGAATCACGGCGTCGTCCTCGGCGACCTCGCCCTCTTCGAGCTCCGTCACCCAAACCTGGACCATGCCTTCGGTCTCCAGCAGGCGCACGTCCTCCTCACTCAACATGTGCCCCTTGGCCAGCAGCTTCTTGCCCCCGGGGCGGGAGATAGTGCAGCACAAGATCCTGCCTGTCGAGTCCTTGACGCCGACCGTCAGAGCTTTCATATCGCTCTCCGCACTAAATTATACAAACGAGACCAAGTAATTCAGCCACTTATCGGCCCAGTGGAGCGGGTCTTTTTTGCGGGCATTCATTCCCGGCCCACGGCTTCAACCAGAGCCAGGGATGTCCAACAGTATCAGTGTGGAGGTCGCGGGATGGGCAGGCGGATGGCCTCGGATGACACGGAATCGTCAAAAGGTTCATGCCTGCATATGGGGGTATAGACCACCCCCGTATCGTAGGACTGGAAGTACTTGATGACCGCTATTTCGTCGCAACACTGGAACTTCGGGCAGCGCAGGCAGTCCTTCCACGCCTTTAGGGGGAGGGCGCCTCGCTCGATCTCGGCGAACCCCAGTTTCCGGAAGAATTCCGGAATGTAGGTGAAGGCAAAAAGCGACTGCAAACCAAAAGCTTGCGCCTCACCCTCGAGCGCCTCGACGAGCTTCTTGCCAGCGCCGCGACCCTGGAAGGCCGGGTCGATAGCCAGCGAACGGACCTCGGCGGAGGTCGGTGTGTAGAAATGCAGCGCTGCGCAGCCAACGACCCCGTTATCAGCACGTATCACGCTGAAATCGCGCAGGTTCTCGGCCATTTCGAACTCGGTTCGGGGGAGCATGATCCCGAGTGCCGCATTCGCGTTGATGAGGGTCAGAAGAGCCGGAATATCGGCCATTGATGCCTTCTCTACCCGGAGCTCCATTGGTCCCGTTGCGGGGATTGTCGCCATAGTACCCGTAGGAGTTCTAGTCATGCGTCGGGCCCCCCTGAATGATGCGGGTTCCGATGGACTCCCCGGCCAGTACGCGAGCGACTACATCGGGTTCGGCGCCGCTTGTGACTGCGACTTGGCCAACACCGTTTTTCAGAGCGTCGATAGCCGCATTCAGCTTGGCCTGCATTCCCGCGGTGGCAATGCCTTCCCGGATGAGTGCCTGCGCCTCGGCGGCGGTGAGGCGGGGGATGAGATGGCGATCGCCGTCCAGGACGCCCGGCACATCCGTCAGAAACAGCAAGGTCTCGGCCCGGAACGCCGCGGCGCAGGCCACGGCCATCTGGTCCGCGTTCACGTTGTAGACGCGGCCCTGGCGGTCGCCCGCGACGCAGGCGACCACAGGCACATAGCCGTTCGAGACCAGCAGGTCGAGCAACTCGGGGTTGGACCGGACGACGCGGCCGACGGCGCCCAGCTCAGGGTCCAGGAACTCGGCCTCGGTCAGCGACGCATCGATGCCGCTCAAGCCCACGGCGCGCGCTCCGGCGGCCACCAGCGCGGCGACCAGCTCGTGGTTGACGCTGCCGGCGAAGACCTTCAACACCGCGTCGATGGTCTCCGGCGTGGTCACGCGCAGGCCGCGGACGAAGCGGCTTTCGATCCCGCGCTCGGCCAGGAACCGCGTCATCTGCCGGCCGCCGCCGTGCACCACCACCAGGCCGGTTCCGGCGGCAGCGGTTGCGGCCAGCCCCAGGGCCAGCCTGCGGCGCGAGTCCGGGCTGTCGAGAAGCGTGCCGCCGAGCTTGACCAGAGCCTTCACAGCAGCGCCTCCGTCTCCTCCAGGCCCAGAACAAGGTTCATGTTCTGAACGGCCTGGCCGGCGGCGCCTTTGACCAGGTTGTCGATCGCGCTCACGACCACCGCCCGGCCCGTTTCCCCGTCTAGCTTGACGCCTATGTCACAGTAGTTCGTGCGTTGTACCGCACGGAGGTCTGGCGCCTGGCCGGGCGGATATAGGCGGACGAACGGCTCGTCACGATACTGGCCGGCATACACGGCCAGGAGGTCCTCGGCCCGTGTGGCGCGGGTGCGGAAGTAGATCGTCTCCAGGATGCCCCGGTCCAGCGGCAACAAATGCGCGGTGAAGGTTAATTCGCCTTCATCCAGACCGGAATTCTGCAGAATTTCCGGAGTATGTCTGTGATCGAAGATTGAATAGGCCGAGAAGTTTTCGACGACCTCGCTAAAGCTCGTTTTCAAAGTCGGCTTGCGGCCGGCGCCGCTGACGCCGGACTTAGCATCGCAGACCAGGCCCGCCGTCCGGTCCACCATGCCAGCCGCGATCAGGGGACGAATGGCCAAGTTCGCCGCCGTAGGATAGCAGCCGGGGTTGGCCACCAGCCGGGCCGCGGCGATTTGCGAGCGGCAGAACTCCGGCAGGCCGTAGGCGGCCTCGGCCAGCAACGCGGGCGCGGTGTGCGGTTCCTTGTACCAGCGCTCGTACACCTCCGTTGTGCGCAAGCGGAACGCCCCGCTCAGGTCGATTACCTTCGCCCCGGCGGCCAGCATCGCGGGGGCGATTTCCATGGAGACCTCGGCGGGCGTGGCCAGGAACACGACGGCCAGCCCTTCGGCCGCCACAGCCTCGGGCGTGCAGGCGACCCGGGGATGTGGGCGCCAGCCGAATGGCGGCGCGTCCGGATCAACGCGGTGCTCCATGAGCACCGGCGTGACGTGGGGGTGACGTTCGAGGATGCGCACCAGCTCAGCGCCGCTGTAGCCTCGGAAACCGACGATGCCGACGTGTCTCTTCATTGATTAAATATTCACCACACTGAATAAAGTACCACAAACGGCGGGCGACCGCCAGCGGGGGGTGGGCGGTGAGTCCAGGCTAGCGCTCGGCCAGCGAGCGCTCGGCCAGTTCGCCCAGGACGGGCAGCGAATACCGCTCGCCCTCGCCGGCCTTGACCATCATGAAGATCGACAGCGCCAGCAGGCAGAGCTGGAGGATGACCGCGATCGGGGCGAATGCGGCGTGGGAGAACCAGAACATGGGTTTGACCACCCACTGCACGCACAGCCAGGCCACGAACAGGTACAGGCCCTGAAAAGCGTGGAAGCGGGCCGTGCGGTTGTTGTGGAAGGATCTCGAAGCGAGCACGACGAGCGCGGCAATCCAACCCACCCAGGGGAGGTAGCAGAGAACCGAGGCCGTCTTCGGTTGGATGCCGGCGCCGATGTCGACCGACGGGCGGCTGACGGGCTGGCGGGCGCCGCACTTCGAGCAGAAGAGGTCGGCCGCCTCAGCTTGGCTCCCGCACTGGCTACAGAATGGCATCTCTACCAGGAGTAACGCGGCCGGGCCGGGCAATGTTCCGAACTTGCCGCCAAACCAATATGTTACGATTTTCGAATGCGACGTGCGACGTTTCTTTTGGCGCTGCTCCTGGCCGCCCTGCCGCTG
>JBEKLW010000246.1:0-4914 GCA_050008815.1 Bryobacteraceae bacterium | reverse complement strand
TTGAGGTCTGGTTCGAGCCAAGCGAACGTTCCATCCGCGATGGCGCGGCGGAACTGAGCCAGCTCGAAAGGAGTGCCCGCATCCTTACGCGCATCGGACCGTGAGGCGATGTGGAAATTGAAGTCCATCTCGCTCAGGAGACGTTCCAGCGACCCAGCCTCCGGCGCTGGCTGTGCGTGGACGAAGATGTCCGGGCGCTCGCGGCAGATTGCCAGCCACTGCTCCTTGTGTCTGCGCAGCTCCTCGGCAGAGAAGCTCCGCCCCTTTGGGTGGCTGGGGTTGTAGTAGTGCACCTCAGCATGGCAGTCGAAACACAGGGGGATGGCGTTATCTATAGAGCCAGACGTGCCGTCGGCTGCGGGTACGATATGGTCGATCTCCAGCTTGACGCCGCCGAACTTATGACAGACGCAGCACCGCCGGTGACATGCGACCAACAGGGCCTCGACATCCTCGGCGCGAAACTCACTCCGTCCCATACGACCTTACCGTTTCGGTAGAGGCCTAACTATTATTTCACCGCACCTGCCCAAAACGCCAGGCCGGCCGGCCTGAGATGAAAACGGCGTAATCCAGGCGCGGGCAGAACCGGTTTGATTGTAGTGAGTGGCGTCCCATTTGGCAAGGCTTCTTTTCGGTCTTAGGCTGCGCGGTCTGCGCTCCGGTTTTGCTGCGGCTGGGGGAAGGGGATTTGGGAGTCCGTGATCCGTCCGAAAGCCGGCGCGATCTCCACTTGGTGGCGCGAACTTCAGTTTGCAGCGTCGGCTTAAGCCGACGCCTGGCACAAGGCTCTTTGGGCATGTTTCCGTACTCGCCGGGCGTCGCCAGGAGTGGCGACGCGGCACGCTGAGAGCGCGCGCTACGAGAGGAGCCGCGCCGGCTTTCGGACGGATCACAGGCGGTTTGGTTGCGGCTATGCCGCGCTGTGAGAAGATCGGGCTAGCCGGCAGGCCAGACCTGGGCAAAGAACGGGTTTCTCCTGGCGATTTCGTCATAGTTCCACGGCGGCGGCAGGCAGCGAGGACACCAGTGACCGGCCAGTAAGACGAGGGTGGGACTGGCTTCGAACTCGTGGCCGAAGGCGCACTGCCATCGGAGCTTGCCCGCCAAGTCGCCCGTGGTCATCCGGGACGACAGGAACCGGCCTCCACGGAACTCCGCCGCCGCCTTCATGACATCGACATCGAACTCGGCATGGGGCCGAGCGTCGTCGTAGCCGTGATTGAGCCGAAGTGGCTGATTGAACGGCCGCGCAGTGTCCAGTCCGTCCCACCCAGGGATGGACTGCCAGCGTTCCCGGGAGCCGAAGAACGCCTCAATCCGGTCGTTCGCACCATGCCGGATCCAGTACAGAGTGCAGTCCTTCCGGTTCGCGAACGGCTCCAGCACAAGCTTGCGGGCCATCTTGAAGACGAAGGCGGGCGTTGAAGCGGGAAGAGCGGCCAGGATGGGCGCGTGCCTTCTGAAGTAAGCGCCGAAGTCATCGAACGTCTCCCTCCTGAAGTGCAGGAAATCTTCGAGGGAGTCCGAATCTTCGAACCACTGCCCGTGAAAGTTTCGAAGAGCGAACCATTTCGGGTCGAATAGGGCTTCCAGGTGCCGCTTGCCCAGGCCGAATGCCGAGAAGGCCGCCAGTAGAAACTCGTAGTTCGTCACCCGGCAGCCGGCCCCTCCGCCGATGTTGTAGATGCGCCGCCAGAAGTGCTCCGGGACGTCATCGGCACAGACGTTGGCCAGGAGCCTGCCCGAGTCCTCGGCGGTGACCCACTCAAACACGCCGCGCAGGGGGATATGAAACATGATCGGGTCCATCCGGGCGGGCTGGGATCGATGGCCGTGGAGGATCGCCGTCTGGCGCAGCGAGACCCAGTACCTGAGCCCGGATTCGATGACTTCGCGCTCGGCGATGGTCTTGGTGACAGCGTAGCGATCAAAGCGGCTGATCTTGATCGGATCGCCGGTCCGGCCCCAATGGATGGGTGGATTGCGGTCTCCCGTCTGCGCTACGGATCCGATGTAAACCAGCTTGACCAGGTCCGGAGCGGGCTGTGCTTGGATGGCACGCAGGATATTCCTGATTCCTCCGATATTGACCCGCTCTGTCCGTTCAGGGTCGCGATCGGCCTGCGGAGATACCATTCCGCCGACATGGAGCACGTAGTCGGCGCCCGTGATGCCTTTGAGCACATCTTCGTAGTTGGTGAGATCTCCCCAAACGATGGTCAAGTCCGGATCGCCGCTATACGCCGACAGGATTCGCCGGTCTCTCTTCGTCGGCAGCACCAGGGCCACGACTCGAAAGCGATCTCTTCTTTCGAGCAGTTGCCTCAATCCCTCGCGCCCCATGTTCCCCGAAGCACCCGTGATGAACACTGTCTTCCTGCGCATCACCTCAGACCTCTCGTCGTGCTGCCGGCGGTGAACCAGATATCAGGGTCTATGTTACGCTGAGCCCGATCTTCTCACACGCCTTCGGCTGCGGCTTGCGGGAGGCCGGCATCTTCTGCGTTGCGCTCGGGGTGAGTCCTCGACGTACTGTTAAAGTACGCCTGCGGGCTCACCCCGTCGCGCGCCTTGAATCTACCGGCCTCGCGCGGCGCCTCGCTTCGAACGATGTGAGAAGATCGGGCTAGTGCTCGGGCACTACAGCCTGGAAGGTCTCGGATGAAAACGCCCGCCAATTGGCCGGCGTGTTGGTGACGGCCCAGGGCGCGTCAGGCGACGCGGAGTACGGCGGCCGGGCGGGATCTCGGTCTTTCCTTGCAACGGCAACCCGCCGGCAATCGGCGCCGACGGCTGACTGGGGCATGGAGGCGCGGGCGGGAATCGAACCCGCGAATAAAGGTTTTGCAGACCTCTGCCTTACCACTTGGCTACCGCGCCTCGGCGGGCAGGACTTCATTATCTCATCTCCGCCGCAGCCAGTCACAATCCGGGCCGTTTACCTGCCCGCCGACTGGATGAGCGATTCGAGCTGTGACTCGGGCACGGCAAAGGCGAGCCGGACCAGGTTGCCCTGGGCGTTGATCTGGAGCGCTTCGAGCGGAAGCGCCGGCTGCGCGCCCGGCCGCGGCCCGCTCGCCAGGAGCTGCGTCACCAGGAGCCGCAGCAGGATGGCGAGACTGGCGGCATCCTGGGGGCTGCGAGCCACGAACTCGGCTGAGAACTTCACGGACGCGCCGAAGGTGACGCCGCCACTGGCCAGCCGGATGGAGGGCAGCGCCTCGGCTTTCAGCGTGCTGCTGGGGGTGCGCCGGGGCAAACGCTGGATCAACTCGGCGAGAGGCACGGTGGAGACGAACCACGCATCCGCAACCGGGCTTAAGGCCCTGACCTTGCGGGCGATGACGAGGCTGGGCCCGGCGCCGCCGTTGCGCCGCTCGATGGCCGCCCGGACGCTGGCGGAGTCGCCGTAGACGGCGATCTCCGGGTCGAGGAACGCGATGGCCTTCGGCGCGGTTGGCGGGGTGGCCGAGGCGGCCTTGGGATTGGTGATGACGTCGATGCCCTGGTGGGGGGCGATCACGGCGCCCGCCTGGCGGGCCAGCTCGGCGATGCGCGGCGGGGCAAAGGAGCCGCGAACCAGGACCAGGCGCGTGCTCGAATCGGCGCGGCCGGGCGAGGCGTACAGGATGTCATTCAGGTGGTAGCGCGGGTCGAAGCCGCTGGCGTTGACGAAGCTGTCGAAGCCCTGGTCCTGGGAAGCGGAGAACTCGGCCAGCAGGAACTGGCCGAAGGGCGTCTTCTTCATCCGGGCGATACTGATGCCCGAGACGATGCGGGCCTCCGGCATGACCAGCCGGAGCAGGGTTGAATCGGCGCCAGCCGCCGCGGCGGCCATCAACAGAACCAGAGCGAGTCTACGCATCGGTGCACCTGACTTCCGGATTGTACCGAGACTGGGGAGGAGCCGTGGGCTGACTGAGAACAGTAGCCGTGAATGAACGTGAATGGACGCAGCTAGCCGTGAATGAACGTGAATGGACGCAGCTAGCCGTGAATGAACGTGAATGGACGTGAATGAAAAGTCAAAGGCGTAGGGGGCTGTGAGAAAAGCTCAGCTTCCAGCTTCGAGCTACCAGCTACCAGCTATCAGCTTCCAGCTTCGAGCTATCAGCTTCCAGACGACAGCGGAGAGCTTCCAGCTTCCAGCTACCAGCTTCCAGCTGCTAGCTTCGAGCTTCGAGCTTCCAGTAGGAAGCATCCTCCTTCATTCACGTTCGTTCCTGTTCGTTCCTGTTCGTTCAAATTCATTCACGTCTATTCACGTTCATTCACGGCTAGGGTTCTGTGGGTCTCCGCGGCGGGGGTTGTCTACTTCGAGGCGAAGACGGCGTAGCGGGTGACGGTGCGGTAGCCCATGCGCTGGTAAAGCAGGTAGCCGGCCTCGCTGGACTGGAGTACGGAGCGCTGGATGGGGCGGATGTGATCGAGCGCGTGGCGCATCACCGCCTCGGCATAGCCCTGGCGCTGGTGCGCGGGCGGCGTGCCGACGGCGTAGACGCCGGCTACGGAGCCGGTGACGACGATGGCGGCCGTCGAGACCGGGAAATCGCCGGCGTAAGCTACCCATCCCGCGAAGCCACTCTCCCAGGTGCGCTCGGACTCGTAGATGGCGCGCGCGATGGGGAGCGAAATGCCGAACGCCAGCCACATGATGCGGGCGAAGTCGGCGCGCGTCGCCGCGTCCCGGACGCGGCGGTACTCGAGCGCAGGCGGCGGTCGGCGGGGCGGCTCGAGCCCGGCGGCCTCCATGCCGGGCAGCTCCACAACCAGGCGCATATTCCTCTGGTAGAAGACCTCTCCGGTCACGCTTCGCACGCCCTTTTCGAGCCAGTCCTGGCAGACCCAGAACGACCAGGGAAGGCCGCGCGAGGCGAAGAACGCCGCGGAAGCCGTCTCGGGCGCGCCCCT
>JBEKLW010000245.1:0-4927 GCA_050008815.1 Bryobacteraceae bacterium | reverse complement strand
CCGGCCGCCCGGGAATAACCAGCTCCGGCAGCGACAAATCGGGCTCCAGCCCGCGCGTCGCCATGTCGAACGTGGCGCGCGATACGCCGAGCGCTTGCGCCTGCGGCCACAGCGATTGCAGCCACGCCTGGAACGCCGCATCGGCGGCGAAGGCGTGCGACATTGTCAACACCAGCAAGAGGAAAATTGCGGTGGGAAGAAGACGTGGATGGCCGGAACAAGTCCGGCCATGACGACAAAAAATCCTCATCGCACCGCCACGATGAACAGCCGGGGAAATCGCAGCAGCACCTTGCCATCAAAGCGCGGCCGGTAGCTGCCGACGATTTTTTCCGTGTAGGCGGCCAAGAATTCTTCGCGCGCGGCGGCATCGAGCGGCGCCAGGAACGGCTGCAGCGAGGAGCCCTTGAACCATTCGACGATGTCCTGCGGCGTTGCCATGACGTGATGGTAGACGCTGTGCCAAATATCGAGCTGCGCGCAGACCGGCTTGAGTTGATCGTAATAGGTTTCGGGCGGCGGCAGGTCGGCGCGCGCGGCGGCCTTGACCGCCGGGTTGTTGGCCCATGGCCCGCTGGCGGCCACCTCGCGCTGCAGCGCAAGCGCCGGCTCGCGCGTGTTGTCGGGCATTTGCACCGCGAGCACGCCGCCCGCCGGCAGCGATTCAAGTAACCGTCGTAGTACCCGCGGATGATCGGGCACCCACTGGAACGCCGCATTGGCGAAGACGAGATCGGTGCGCGGCGGCGGCGTCCAGGTCGCGATGTCGGCGGCAATGAACGTGCAGTTGGGCAGCCGCTGGCGCGCCTTTGCCAGCATGTCGGGCGACGAATCGAGGCCGACAATCTCGGCCTGCGGAAAGCGTTCGGCCAGAAGCGCGGTCGAGTTCCCCGGCTAGAGAAGAACTAACCGCAGAGACGCGGGGAGCGCAGAGAACGCCTTTGTGCCTTTGCGGTGACAAAAACCGGGGCCAGACACCACTTTTCGCCTTCCGAGGTCATCCTAGGTAGGGGAGCGCCGCAAGCGAAAAGTGGCTGTCTGTACCCGGTTTTTGTGACTGCGCACCCGTGCCATGGGTGACCGCCCGCCCGTGCCACGGGCTGCTGCTATCGCGCGCCGTAGCAGACCCGCCGGCGAAATGTCGACCCCGGCGCTTACCGCAGCAGCGCCGTGGCGCTCCACAGGACCGGCGCCTGGCCGTGCATGTCGCCCGTTCGGCGCTGGCGGGCCAGGTAGTAAGCGAGATCGTTCTGCTTGCCCGTGCCCTCGCAGACGCTCGTGACGTCGGCATTCTGGTCGATATAGCCGACCAGCGCGAGCCAGGCTTTGCGGGCCGCTGGCCCACAAGTCGCCGCATCCAGCCAGCCGTTCTTGACGCCGGTGATCAGCGCGAACGTAAACATGCCCGTGGACGAGGTCTCCGGCCAGGCCTCCGGATGATCGAGCAGTTGCCGCCACATGCCGTCCTGGCCCTGGAATTCCAGGAGCGCCTTCATCATCTTGCGGTATCCCTCCAGGACGCGGGCGCGCCGGGGATGATCCGCGGGCAGCGAGCGCAGCAGCTCCGCCATGCCGGCGGCCATCCAGCCATTGCCGCGGCCCCACAAGAACGGCACATCCGGAGCATGGTAGAACAGCCCATTCGGCTGCTGTAGCTTCTCCAGGTAAGCCACCATCTCCAGCGCCGCGCGATCGATGTACTTGGCGTCCCCCGTGGCGCGATAGGCTTGCGTTTGCACGGCCGTGATCATGTACATGTCATCGATCCAGAAGCGGGTCTCGCTGGTCAGCCCATCCGGCGTGGGGTTCTCCCACTGCCTGTCGGCGAAAGACAGGCCCAGGTCCAGGTGGTTCTGCGTTTTGGTTTCCATGAAGATCTGCAGCGGGACTGCCCCGAAGACCGTAAAGTCCACATGCCGCTGCCTATCGATCAGGCCGGCCTCCTGGGGCGTCATCAGGGGACGGAAGCGCATGATCAGCCGCACCGACAAATCCGTATCGTCCGCAAGCTGCGCGAAGGTCAGCGCCCCGTACCAGGTGCAGACTTCCTGGTAGACGATGTGAGTCGAGGACACGTGCGGGCTGGCAACGAAGCGCTCCGCCACGCGTTTGCCGACTTCCCGGGGAGAGGTACCCGCGGGCCAGTCCGTGAAGTAGTTCTGCTGCGCCACGGCTGGGCAGGCGGCGGCCAGAATCGCCGTCCCGATCGCCAGTGCTGCGATCAGTGGTCTCGAGGGCTTGTGCATCTCTTCTCCTAGCGTCTTCCTGCTTGCAGGCAGGATTCGATCGGGGCGCCGGCTCTCAACGCGCCGCGCCGATGCTAGACACGATGTTAACGCCCTCCGGATCGCTGACGTAGGCGGCGGTGCGGCTGCGTGCAGCCCAGCCCGGATGTTTCACCAGCATTTCGCTGCGGCGCGCGATAGCAGTCCGTAGCACGGGTGGGCGGTCACACAACCAATACCGCGCAGCGCGCTCAGGGCGGCGGTAGGTGCCCGAGCGCATCTCTCAAAGCTGTCACATCCACACCAATGCCCAGGTCACGCAGCACCTGATTTCCGAGAATCGCCAGACTCGCCGGTCGCTGGGAAGTCCGGGCATCGTAACCTAAGACAGCTTCTCCCCTTCCACTCGTAACTTCGTAGTCCCCCGTAACTTTGCGTGCGACGCTGAGTTCAAAACCAAAGTTGACGCCATAGAACAAGCTCGGATAGTGTGTCTCTACCGTGTGAGCAACGAGTTTCGGGACTGATAGCTCCACCAGAAACTGGCTGTCCCCAAAATAGCCGAGCATAGTCCACATCTCGTGAGCGAGCCGCAAGCTGCCGTCGAGGTTGATGAAAAGATCGACCAAGCTCCACAGGTCGGCAGGCGCGTTCCCAATTCGACCGGCGCATTCGCATATGAACTGAATGATGCCGTCCTTATTGAGTGCCCACACAGCCTCATGATCCCGTTCAAGGTCCAGATGGTGGTAGCGATACCACGATCCTGCACGATCTTCACGTTCAACAATTCTCGATCCTCGATCTTCCGAGGAGCGCCTGGCGATAGAAGGGTATGACTGATAGATAGTGCGAACGAACCGCTGCTCCAAAACAGAGTCTAGGCCGACCCGCATAGAGCGCTCCGGAACGGCCTCTATTCGACAATACGTGTTCGATCTATGGCGATTCTTGGCATACTGTCGCTCTGCGAACGTGGCAGAGAGATCGTTGGCTTTGGTGACGTAGAACCGCCGAGCGATGTCGCGGCTTTGATATATGACTTCTTGATCGCTTTTCTCTGCGCTCCTGACTCTGTCGAGGAGGGCTTGCAGGTCGGTCGCACGCGCCGGAACACTCTGGTCGTCGTTGCGGATATAGACGGGCTTCTCGCCCTTCAGATACATGTGGATCTTGGGCTGAGGAGAAACGCGGATAAGGGCCAAGGCATAGCCCGCATTGTTGGGGGACGGGCAGGTATGAACTTCAAATACCGGCACTGGGCTGATGCGAGTCGCAATCACGCTGGCCAATTGAGTTTTTAAGTCGCTCTTGGGCGGGACTGGAATGCCCGGAAAACCTTGGCGGTCGTCTGTCACTCCCAGGACGAGTAATCCCCCGTACGAGTTGGCAAAGGCGACGATGTCCGGACATTGCTTGTCCGCCTCCCACCTTTCCTTAAAGTCTAATCTGAACTTTTCCTCTACCCCACTTTGAGCGAGGTTTATGATGGCTTGCCGAAGCTCCACGGGTTCGCACAGAGTGAGGTCGTCCAAGAATAGGTTGGGTAGTGGCATCGTCACCATCATCGCGCGTATTCGCGCCTGACATCAACCGCCGACCTGTTGGGGGGTAATTGAACGCTCACTGCAGATTCGCGAACGAGTGCCGGCGGACTCGCAAGTTGCGTCCAACACGGATCGTTCCGGGAATCGAGGATCAAATCCCCGATCTCCTGGGCCATCACGGGCTGTCCCTAGCAAGCCATTCTGAATGTGCAGGTCAGACCGCTCGGATCCGACAGATCCCCACAAACGCCCCGGCCTCCTCGGACGCGCTTCGGATACCGCTCACTCCCGTGAAGTCCCCCGCCCGGCCGTCGCGCTTCGAGCGGGCTCCGCGCCCGGTCACCACATTCCCGGATCGATTTGCTCCGGTTGCTGAGGCGCTTCCGCGTCCCGGCGCCCGGCTGTCCGCACGGGCGGTGCTGCTGTAGAGTCGCGATGCCGCTGCGCGCACACCACCGAAAGCCCGCCGTCCCGCCCCCCTCCCGCCTCCAGCACGTCCACAAAAAGCAAATTTACAAAACGAACCCATTTCCGCATAACCACGTGAGCAATCAGTTGCTTGCCCTGTGGAAGTCCTGCCGGGAGCAAGACGAACCAGACCGAACCCGCCCTTCAGCGCTGCCTGCGGCTCGGCCGCCCGTCCATCGGCCGCTGTCCCCGGTCTTTGTGAGGGCTGATGCTGGCCACGGGGGAAAACGGGTACAGGCAGCTCTGTCCACTCGCTGCGCTCGGGACAGAGTAGCCTGGCCCCGTTTTCGGCGCCGGCTGCACGGCGGTGCGCCGGGCGCGCCGCGCCGCGGCCCAGCCCGGATCCTTCACGAGCAGTCTGCCGCGGCGCGCGATAGGGCCGCATCTACTCAAGTTGCGCTCGACCGGCGTCCCTGCAAGAACCGGGGACAGACAGCCACTTTTCGCGTGCGCGAATCCGTTGTCTTCAGCGAGCTTGGAGCGCGAAAAGTGGTGTCTGGCCCCGGTTTTTGCGTCAGACAGCCACTTTTCGCTTGCGCGAGTCCGTTATCTTCAGCGAGCTCGGAGAGCGAAAAGTGGTGTCTGGCCCACGACTGTCCGGGGAAACTGGCGCGCGATGGCCGTATGTGTATGGCGTGAGGGCAGTTGAGCTGTTTTGAGCCTGGTCACGATTTGGCTCACAATGGC
>JBEKLW010000244.1:0-4962 GCA_050008815.1 Bryobacteraceae bacterium | reverse complement strand
TCTCGAGCCCGATCTTCTCACACCGTTCGAAGCGAGGCGCCGCGCGAGGCCGGTAGATTCAAGGCGCGCGACGGGGTGAGCCCGCAGGTCCGTAACGGATCGAGGACTCACCCCGAGCGCAACGCCGAAGATGCCGGCCTCCCGCAAGGCGCAGCCGAAGGCGTGTGAGAAGATCGGGCTAGAGCCGCCGCCGGGCCTCCAGGCCCGGCGTTGCCCCAGCTCACAAGCCGGGGTCTCCTACGACCCGCCGCGCTCTGCTACCCTGCTCTTCGTGCCCAAGAGCAACTACTACGCCATGATCATGGCCGGCGGCCGGGGCACCCGCTTCTGGCCGCGCAGCCGGCGCTGCCATGCCAAGCAGGTGCTGAACGTCTTCGGCTCGCGCACGCTGATCCAGGACACCGTTGAGCGGCTGGCGCGATTCCTGCCGCCCGAGCGCATGTGGGTGATGACGAATGAGTACCTTCAAGACGAGATCATCCGCCAGGTGCCGGGCGTTCCGAAGCGGCAGATCATCGCCGAGCCGGCCCAGCGAAGCACGGCCGCATGCAACGGGCTGGCCGCGCACATCCTGGGTTCGATCGACCCGGAGGCGGTCATCGGAGTTTTCCCGGCCGATCATGTCATCGCGAGGCCTGCGCGCTTTCGCCGGCTTCTCGGTCCGGCCTACCGCGCGGCGAACCGAGGCCGCCTGGTCGTGCTGGGCATCCAGCCGCGCTGGCCCGAGACCGGATACGGCTACCTGGAGTTTCCCCGGGGCACCAAGCCCGGTGGGCTCAAAGCCGTGCGCGTGCAGCATTTTTACGAGAAGCCGGGCGTGGACACGGCCCGGCGCTACGTGGAGGCCGGCAACTTCTACTGGAACGCGGGCATGTTCTTCTGGCGCGCGGACGCCTTCCTCAAAGCGCTTCGCCGCCACCTGCCCAAGACGGCCGCCCTGCTGGCCGCGCTGCCGCCGTTCTCCAGCCGCCGCTTCCTGCCGCTGCTACGGGAGGTCTACCCGCTGTGCGAGGACATCTCGGTGGATTATGCCGTGATGGAGAAGGCCGACAACGTGGCCGGCATCGCGGCGGGCGCGGACGTCGAGTGGAGCGATGTTGGAAGCTGGAACGCCGTCTATGAGCTGCTGCCGCGCGACGCCGACGGCAACGCCGCGCGCGCGGCGGAGGTTCTGGCGCGCGACAGCACGGGGAACTACGTCGATGCGGAAAGGAAGCTGGTGGCGCTGCTGGGCGTCAACGATTTGATCGTCGTGGACACCCCGGACGCGCTGCTGGTGGCCGACCGCTCCCGCGCGCAGCACGTCAGCGACATCGTCAAGGCGCTGGAGAAGAGAAACAGAGAAGACTTGCTGTAACCGTGGAGACGCGGAGAACGCGGAGAGAAACAGGCCACAAGCCTCTGCCCCGGCCCACTGCCTCTTCGCTGCGCAGCCTACTTCGCTTTCTTCAGAACCCGGCTCAGAGTGCGCACGGCCCGGTCGATCTCCGGCTCGGTGATGATGTAGGGCGGCAGGAAGCGCAGCACCGTGTCGTGCGTGCAGTTGATGAGCAGGCCTTCCTCGAGCGCATCCAGCACGATCTGCTTGCCGGGGATGTCGAGCTCCACGCCAACCATCAGACCGTAGCCGCGCACTTCGCGGATGAAGCCGTAGTGGCGCATCAGGTCGGAGAGCTGCATCCTGAGATGGCCGCCCAGGCGGTAAATCGAGGGCAGCAGCCCCTCCAGAATGTCGAGAAACTCCAGCGCCACGCGGCAGGCCAGCGGGCCGCCGCCGAAGGTTGCGCCATGCATGCCGGGCCCGATCGCCGAAGCGGCCTTCTCGTTGGCGACGATCACGCCCAGCGGCAGGCCGCAGGCCAGCGGCTTGGCCGCCACCATGATGTCCGGCAGGATCACCGGCTCGGCGAGCTGGTAGGCGAAGTACCGGCCGGGCCGGCCCACGCCGCACTGGATCTCGTCGCACACCAGCAAGGCGTTGTGGCGGTTGGCCAGCTCGCGCGCCCGCGCGACGTACTCGGTCCGAAGCGGATAGACGCCGCCCTCGCCCTGGATCCACTCGAGCAGAATCCCGGCGGTGCGGTCGGTGACGGCGGCTTCGAGCGCTGCCTCGTCGTTCGGCGGGGCGAACTTCACGCCCGCCAGCAGCGGCTCGAAGTCCGCGCGGTACTTTGCCTGTCCGGTCACGGAGAGTGAGCCCAGGCTGCGGCCGTGGAAGGAGTTCTCCAGCGAAACGATCTCGTACTTCTCGGGGTTGATGCGGCGGCCGTGCGCGCGGATCATCTTGAGCGCGCCTTCCATCGCTTCGGTTCCCGAGTTCGTGAAAAAGGTGCGCTGCAAGCCGCTGATCTGGGCCAATCGCCTGGCCAGCGGGCCCTGATACTCGTGGTAATACAGGTTGGAAGTATGAATCAGCAGCGCCGCCTGCTCGCGGATGACGCGGAGGATGCGCGGGTGGGCATGGCCGAGCGCGTTGACGCCGATGCCGGCGATCAGGTCGAGGTAGCGCTTGCCGGAGAGGTCCTGGACGTAGCAGCCTCTCCCCCGGTGCAGCACGAGCGGGTAACGGGCGTAGTTCTGGAGGACGTACTGCCGCTCCAGTTCCATGACTTGCTGTCCGCTGGCGGAGGAGCCGGGTTCGGTCGAACTTCCCATTCCTATATGATAACCGGCGCTGCCGATGCGCGCAGAGTCTTGACGTGCAGAGTGCTAATGCGTGTGCGACGGAGAAGTGCATGGTTCTTGCGTTTCCGAGAAGACTCGCAGATGTGCGGGCGTACTTGAGACTTGCGGCCCGTGCCTCTCGGCACGGGCCGCCGGCTGTCTCACTACTTTACGACCTTCAGGTCGTTCGTCACCGAAAACACGCCCGACACCGAATTCGCCGCGAGGAAGGCGACATTCTTGTCGCTCTGGTTATCCACAACCCCCTCCAGGGTTACGTGTCCGTTCCTGACGATGATGTGGATGCTCGGTACCGGCGAGAGCGCGTAGCGATTCAGGGTCGGAAAACGGTAGATGGTACGGAACTCCGCCAGGCGAATGCGGTCGTCCATCGGCGAAAGTGGCAGGACCTCGATGTTGTTGACGACCTTCGTGACGCCCGGGATCCTTCTGACGGCGTTTCCCGCGTCGCTCTTCAGCACCGGCCGTCTTACCTGCCCGCTCAGGGTCACCGTGCCGTCCTCAACCTGGTACGCCAGGTTGTCGAAGATCGTGAAGTAGGGCAGCATGACGAGCTCGTGCCTGACCTCGCGCTCGATATCCAACTGCCCCGTTTTCGGATTTCGGCTTGGAGCGGCAGCCGCCGGAGTGGCCAACGAAGCAGCCACCAGCACCGCCAGCCCCAGTCCCAGCAAATGTCTTTTCATATCCCCCCCTCACTCTGACTATAAAGATGCTTTCCCGCGCCGAAAGGTTTCAGGCAAGCCACTGAGCCGAGAGCGCCGGATCGCCGGTGCGTTCCGCGCTGAGCTTATAATCGGGTTGTGAACCTACGCCAGCTTCCGTTCCTCGCCATCAGCCTGGTGCTGCTGGGCTGCACCGGCGGCCGGAGCATTCAGAAACTCGGGGCCGCGTGCGGACAGCCAAAGGCTGGCGCTTGACTTGCTCCGAGCGTTCTGATAAGCTCCCTTCGCCATGTTCTTGTCCAAAGGTGCACGCGTTGCAGGCATGATTCTGGGCCTTTGCTTGGTGGCGAACGCCAGCCCAGTGGTTCTGTTCAACAACTTCGGTCCGGGGGACACGTTTGACACTGGTACGGGGTGGACCCTCGGGGGCGGCGGCGTCTCAGGAAACGAGGGTGACACGCAGGGGTTTGTCTTTACGCCGGGCGCCACCGCCCAGCTCTCCATGATTGAGCTTGCTGTCGGCCGTTTTAGCGGCGCAAATGAGTTGACGGTGTGGCTCATGAGCGATGCAGCGGGCCAGCCTGGGGCGAGTCTGGAGAGCTTCGTCTTTTCCGGGGCGATGACCAGTTTCGGCTCGACCACGATCATCTCGGCCAACTCGGTTTCCCACCCACTGCTGAATGCCGGCACGCAGTACTGGCTGATTGGCGCGCCTCCCGATCTCATCAACGACTGGGATGCCTGGAACATGAACTCGATCACCGCCCTGGGGCCGCGCGCGATTAGGATTGGCGCCGGATCATGGAGCGCCACCAGCGACGACACGCAGGGGGCGTTCCGCATCACCGGCGAGACCGCCGCTGTTCCGGAACCGTCGGCGTTCCTCTTCCTGGGAGCAGGACTCATCTGGTTCGGGTTACTCCCGCGCCGCAAGGCATGACGGCGCCGTTTTTCCGAATCCGGCCGGAGCGCTTGTGGTCCGGCAGCCAGCCCCGCAGAGTGCGCTGAAGAACCACGCAGAGCTCCCGCATGCCCCCGGGTTTTCCGGCGCCGCGCAGCTTATAATCGGGTTGTGAACCTACGCCAGCTTCCGCTCCTCGCCATCAGCCTGGTGCTGCTGGGCTGCTCCGGCAGCCGGAGCGTTCAGAACGAAGCCGCCGTGCGGCAGGGCGTGATCGACTATCTCTCGCAGCGCTCCGATCTGAACTTGCCCTCCATGCAGGTGGAGGTGACCTCGGTCTCCTTCCGCCAGAACGAGGCTGACGCCACCGTTTCCTTCCGCCCCAAGGGCGCCACTGCCGGGATGGGCATGACGATGCGCTACACGCTGGAGCGGCAGGGGAATCGCTGGGTGGTCAAGGGCCGGGGCCGCGGCCGCTCAGGCGCCGCCCCGCACGGCATGGGGCAGATGATGCCCGGAGGCGCGGGCGCCCCCGCGGCCGGGACCCCCGCGGGGCAGGGAGGCTCCGGGCTTCCACCCGGTCATCCGCCGATCGGGGGCCAGAATCCGCCCGGCGGAAGGCCGCGATGAAGCGCGTCGCCATACTCGGAGGCGGCCCGGCGGGTGCGCTCGCCGCCGAGCGGTTGGCCGCGTCGGGTCTGGCCACAATTG
>JBEKLW010000243.1:0-4962 GCA_050008815.1 Bryobacteraceae bacterium | reverse complement strand
CATCCCGTGGGCGCAAATCGACCGGCAGTTCATCATCGAGGCGGCCGCCGGCAAGGAGGCGGACGTTGCGCGCCTGAACCTGGAGTGGCTGCACAAACATGTGGATGCCGATTCGATCCTGCCGCTAGACGACTCCGTGCGTGATTGGACGGCCGAGCAGCGGAAGGACTGGCTCCTCCCCTGGGAGGCCACCGTCTTCAACGGTAAGAAAGTGGCCATCCCGCTCGAACACCGCGTCCAGGTTCTCTACTACCGGAAGGATCTGCTCGACAAGGCCGGCCTCAAGGTGCCGACGACCTGGACCCAGCTCGGCGAGGCCAGCAAGGCCCTGACCAGCGACAAGATGGCCGGCTTCATGGTCGGCTTGAGCAAGAAGGACAACGCCAGCAATCTGACCCAGTGGCTGGTACCAGCCATGTGGGCGATGGGCGGAGACCTGTGGGACAAGAAGGGGCGCGCGGCCTTCAACACCGAGGCCGGCGCGCGCGCGTTCCAGTTCTGCGGGATGACCGGCGTCGACCTGATGGAACCGCTCACCTGCCGGGGCCGGCGCGGCACCGGCACAGGGCGGCGCGTCGGCTACGCGGACTTGGCGCTCGCTCCGCGCCTGGACTGGGAGAAGTACGACTCGTGGTACCGCTCGTGGGGCCGGATGACGTACGACCCCGCGACGGGCGCGGAAGTCTTCCACCGCTCGCTGGGCGGGGACGAGCGCGCGCTGGCCCTGGAATCGGCCTTGGCCCGCGCCAGCCGCATCCTGCCGATCGTGACAACCGCTTACCTCCCGTCGGCGGCATGCGACGCTTACTGGCCGGAGATCTACTGGAACCAGCCGATCGTGGCCGAGCCCTCGCCGAACCCGTATTACGACACGCCGGCGCCTCGGACCTTCCAGCATGCCAGCCCGCTGGACCCGCAGCTCTTCTCCTTGGCGAGCGAGTGCGCGGATGAATTGCTTCGAGGCGAACGCGGCGGGAAGTACTCACCGCTGGAGGTGGCCTGGTGGCTTGGCGATCTCGCGGATGACGCGGCAGGTGACCTCGCGCGCGCGGGTGCGCAGGTGGCGCCGGACCGGCTCCGCCTCGCGACCGACGTCGGGATCCTCGGCGGCCTCGGCCGGTTCTTCGCCGCGAAGCTGAAGAGCGGCGTGCTGTACGCGATCCACCAGCGCACCGGCGATCGGCGGGCGCTGAGCGAGGCGCTGAACGCGTGTCGCGGCGCCCGGGCCGCGTGGGCCGAGCTGGCCGAGCGCGCGCGGGGCGTCTACCAGGCCGACCTCTCGGCCAGCGACCGGTTCTCGGAGCGCGGCCAGTGGGCCGACCGGTTGCCCGGGATCGAGGACGACATCCGCGACATGGTGCTGCACATGGGGGCCGCGACCGCCACCCCGGACCGAAGTACTGCGGCCGCCGTGGATCAGGCGCTGCGCGATCCGCGGAGGGGCCCCGCGCCCTGCACGCACTCGCCGCCCGCTTCTTTCCGGCCCGGCGCTGCGGTCCCGCTCACGCTCGCGATCTCCGGCGGGCGGCAGCCCACGTCGGTGCGCCTGCGCTACCGCCGGGTCGATCAGGCCGAGCCCTGGGAGTCCGTGGAGATGGCGGTGCAGGGCGACGTGTGGGGCGCGAGCATCCCGGGCGCGTACGCCGACCCGGCCTATCCGCTGCAGTACTACTTCGAGGTGACGATCGGCGTTCAGGCCTGGCTCCATCCCGGCTTCGCGCCCGACCTCCTGAACCAGCCCTACTTCGTCCTGCGCCGGCTCTGACGAGGTAGGGGGAGGGCGCCGCTCACGCGAGCGGCTCCTCCATCGTCCGCATCTGCACTTCGATGATGCGTGACCCGGCCGGCTGCGTGCAGGCCAGGAGCACCACCGCCGCCACGTCCTCCGGCTCGAGCATGCCGGACGCTGCCACTGCCGCTTCCGTGCGGCCCTTGCCGAGCGCGAATTCCGTCTTCACCCCGCCGGGGCAGATCGCCCCGACCTTGATGCCGCTGGCCCGCAGCTCGCGATCGAGCGCCTGCGCGAAGCCGACCTGCGCGAACTTCGTCATGCAGTACACCGCCTCGTCGCCGAATCCGTACACGCCCGCCATGGAGGAGATCATCAGGATCGTGCCCGCCTTCTGGCGCAGCATCACCGGCACCGCGTGCCGCGTGAACAGGAAGGTCGAGCGCACGTTGGTATCCATCAGCTCGTCGTACTCACTGGCGCTGGTGTCGACCAGGTTCCTGTAACTGCCCGACCCGGCGGCGTTGATCAGGATGTCGAGTCTGCCGAACGCGTCTGTGGCGGCCTGAATCGCACCGACCGCCGTGCTCTCTTCGCGCGCGTCACCCGCGAAGGTGACTGCCTGCGCGCCGGCTGCCTCCAACTCGCGGCGCAGCGCGTCCAGGCGTTCCCGCCGCCGCGCGGTCAGCACCACGCAGGCACCCTCGCCGGCCAGGGCCCGAGCGCTGGCCCGGCCGATCCCGGAGCTGGCCCCGGTGATGAGCGCGACACGGTCCCGCAGTCTCGTTGGCATAGGTCCTCGTCAGATGGTCTGCCTGAGGTCGCCGCTCAGCGCACCGGCTCATAGCTGAGCACGACGTTCCCGTTCTTGAAGGCCCGGGTGCTCTTGAGCCGCAGCGGGAGCTGCTGCGCGATCCCCTCGAACATCGTCCGGCCCTTGCCGAGCACCGCCGGAATCACCACCACCTGGTACTCGTCGATCAGCCCCGCCGGCGCCAGCTGCGCCACGATGCTGCCGCTGCCAAGGATCACGATGCCCGGTCCCGGCCCGCTCTTCAGACGCCGCACCTCGGAGATCAGGTCGCCGGTGAGGAGCGTTGTGTTCTGCCACGTCACCGACTTCAACGTCCTGGAGACGACGTACTTCTGCAGGCGGTTCATCCCCGCGGCCACGGCGGGCATGGCCTGCGCCGCGGCGGGCGTGGGCCACCAGCCCGCCATCAGCTCGTAGGTCTTGCGGCCGAACAGGAGCGCACCGTCGCCGCTTGCGTTGCTCGAGCTGAACGCGTTGAACTCCTCGTCCTGCTGGTTGTTGTACGCGAAGCGCATCTCGCCGTTGGCATCCGTGAAGTAGCCGTCCAGCGACGTCGAGTTGAAGACCAGCAAGTTGCGCACGTTCACTCCTCCCGGATATGAGGCGCGGGGCGCCGTTGCCGGCGCCCCGCGACGAGCCTGACAGCGGAATGCGGGCCTTCTAGTGCGCCGCGGCCATCGCCGGCGCGAAGCTCATCGCCAGCACTTCCTCGATCTTCGGCAGCGCCCACTCCAGGTCGGCCTTGGACACCGTCAGCGCGGGAGCGAAGCGCACGACCTGGTCGTGCGTTTCCTTGCAGAGGATGCCCCGCTCGGCCAGCGCCTCGCAGTACGGCCGAGCCGTGCCGGCCTCGACCTTGATCTCCACGCCGATCAGCAGCCCCTTGCCGCGCACCTCGACGACCTGCGGCGAGTTCATCTTCCGCAGCTCACCCATGAACCACGTGCCCAGATCGTGCGCGCGGTCGGCCAGCTTCTCCTCGACCAGCACGCTCAAGGCGGCGCGGCCGATCGCGGCCCCGAAGGGGTTGCCCCCGAAGGTCGAGCCGTGATCGCCCGGGTGGAAGACGCCCATCACGTTCTCGTCCGCCAGGAATGCCGAGACCGGATACATCCCGCCCGCCACGGCCTTCCCGACGATCAGCGCGTCGGGCCGGGCGTTCTCCCACTGCCAGGCGAACATCTTCCCGGTCCGGCCGAGGCCGGTCTGGATCTCGTCGTCCACCCAGAGGACGTTGTGCCTCTTGGTGATCTCGCGGATCTGCTTCAGCCACCCGTCTTTCGCCACGATGACCCCGGCCTCGCCCTGCAGCGGCTCGGTCAGGAAGGCGCAGGTGTTCGGCGTGATCGCCTTCTCCAGCGCCGCGGCGTCGCCGAACGGGATGATCTTGAAGCCCGGCGTGAACGGCCCGAAGCCGTCCTTGTACTGCGCCTCGGTGGAGAAGCTGATGATCGTCGTGGTGCGGCCGTGGAAGTTCCCGGCCGAGACGATGATCTCCGCCTTGCCCTCGGGGATCTTCTTGACCTTGTAGCCCCACTTCCGGATCGCCTTGATCGCCGTCTCGACGGCCTCGGCCCCGGAGTTCATCGGCAGCGCCTTCGCGAAGCCGGCCAGCTCGCACAGCTGATGGAGGAACGGCCCCATCTGATCGTTGTGGAAGGCACGCGACGTGAGCGTCAGGCGCGCGGCCTGCTCCTGCGCGGCCTTCACGATCCGCGGATGGCAGTGGCCCTGGTTGACGGCCGAGTAGGCGCTGAGACAGTCGAGGTACTTCTTCCCGTCCACGTCCCACACCCACGGGCCCTGCCCGCGCTCCAGCACCACGTCCAGCGGCTTGTAGTTATTCGCGCTGTACGTGACGACTTCCTTGAGGAATTGCTCTGACCGGCTCATCTCGCTCTGACCTCAGGACGGCGGAAGGATCTTGAACATGCCGGTGCCGCAGACAGGGCAGGTGCCCTTCAGCGCGGGCCGGCCGTTGGCCATCTTCACTTTCTTCACGTTCGCCATCATGCGCTTCGCCTTGCACTTCACGCAGTAGCCCTCGCCCTCGGCCATCGGGCTCTTCTTCGCGGCCTTCTTCGCGGGCTTGGCGGCCTTCTTCGCGGGCTTGGCGGCCTTCTTCGGCATTGGCGTGCTCTCCAGGTTGAGGGTTCGACGTCGAACTCGTCGCGGAATATAGCCGCCGCGGCCCGGTTGTGTAGCGACGGCGCCGCCGGTGCTCAGGGGGTCCCGGCGGCCCCCCGCCGCTGCGGGCCCCGGCCCCTAACTACCCTTGCGGCGCGCGATTGCCTATAATACGAACAAATCACTCCAGATACGAGTTGCCGATGTTCGTTGCACGCCTTCTGCTCGCCGCCGGCGCCGCCGCCATCGCCGGCGTCTCGACCACGTCACGGGCTGCAAACCCCGCGCCGCA
>JBEKLW010000242.1:0-4968 GCA_050008815.1 Bryobacteraceae bacterium | reverse complement strand
TCCTGGCAGCGAAGCGCGATCCGAAGCAGCATGGAGCGCTACCGCCGCGCTCAGGACGACTACTACGGCAACGGCAAAGCGCTGGTAGAAGTCGAGGGCGGCTACAAAGCCTTCTCACTGGTCAGTCCCCCGCTGGGCTCCCCCGCGACCCGCAGGCGGATACGGCTGATTGTGGACAACATGGTGCAGAGCAGCAACGCCGGGGCTCCGGTCGCTGCCCGCACGCCGCACGTCATCACCATCGCGGTCACCTACAACTGCCAGTGCGATTGCGCCCACTGTTCGGCGGTGGACTATCGGCAGGCGGCCCTCGGAAACGGCCACGCGCTCAGCTACGACGAGCTCCGGAGCGCCATCCAACAGGCTCTGGACCTGGGGACCACCTGCGTGGTCCTGACGGGCGGCGAGCCGCTGCTGTTCGAGAAGATCTACGACCTGATCGCGGCGGTAGACCGGTCGCGCAGCGTCTGCACCCTCTTCTCCAACGGGGAATTCCTGGTTGAGCACACGGTGGCCCGGCTCAAGGCCGCGGGCCTGTACGGCGTCTACGTGAGCCTCGACCACCCCGATCCGGCCCGTCACGACGAGCACCGCAGCCGGGCGGGGCTCTTCGCCAAGGCCGCGCGCGGCCTGGAACTGTGCCAGGCGGCCGGCATCCTGACCGGCGTCTCGACCTATGCGACTCGGGAGAAGCTGCAAAGCGGCGAGTTGGATGCCCTCATGGACCTGGCGCGGGATCTGAACGTGCTCGAGGTCTTCCTGTTCGACGTGATCCCGACTGGCCGCTTGAGCGGCCAGCGGGAGTGCCTGCTTACCGACGAGGAAGCCGCGCAGATTATCGAGTTCCGGCGGCGCTACGCGGAGAAGCCCGACTACCCGCGCATCATCCACCAGACCATGTTTGCCAGTATCGCCTACCCGTGCGTGGCCGAGGGCTGCCCGGCGGCCATGGTCCAGGTCCATCTGCGGGCCAATGGCGACGTCTCGCCCTGCGACTTCACCCCGTACTCGTTCGGCAGCATCCGGCGCCAATCGCTGCGTGAGATCTGGGAAGCCATGGCGGGGAGCCCGCTTTACGCGGAGCCTTCAGCGCGGTGCCGGCTCTCCCGTCCGGACTTCTGGGTCAAGCTGGACGAGCTCGAGCGCCGGTGAACGCGGTGTTTCCAGCCGGAGCCGGCGAGCGCGTCGTGCTCACCGGCGCCACCGGGTTCCTGGAACAGCAGATTGTTCGCGTACTGCTGAGACGCCTCTACGTTCCCCAAAGGTCGGGAGTGCTGACCGGCTTGCCCTGGAGCTTCAGGTAATAGAAGAGCTGTCCCTTGTGCTGCTTCTGGTGGTCCACCATTTGCATAAGGCGATGCCCCAGCACCATCTCGGTTGGATCCCAAGGGGCAGGCGCCGGCGTGTGCGCCAGTTGTTCCTCGCTAGTGGATGCCAGCATCTGGAAGGCTATTGCCTTGTCTTCCTGTAAGAGCCGTCTCGCCTCGGCGACGCTCTCGATCGTTGGCAGCTTCTCGGCTGGAGGCAACTGCTCTTCAGGTGTGAGCTCGTTGATGTCCTTCCCTTCGGGCAGTCCCCAATCGCCAGTGATGAAGGCCCGGAAAGCGGCGCCGCAGCCCTGCGTCATATGTCTGAGGAGTTGACCAGTGGTCATCCAATTACTCCCCGTGGAAGGCTTCCACGGAAGGCTGTCATCGCCCACCAGAGCGAGCAACCCCTCTGTGGTTTTGTACGTGGACTGAATCTCTGCCTTGAGGAGTTCTGTCCAGTTCATGACCACTCCTTTCACCGGCTTCAGTCACCAGCAGTCATGGTACCAATAACATGGTACCCATGGTACGACGCGGTATTGACTCGCTTGTTGAAACCCCTTAGTGTAACAGATGGGAGGAGGCGGTCAGGCGCTGTTTCCGGGCCGTGAGGGATATGAGATCAAGAGACGTGTTGCTGATTTTGGTGCTGTCTGTGTTCGCTCCGGTGCTCGCCATGGGCGGTACTTTGTACCCGGTTGTTGGATCGGCTTCATTCACCGGAGGCATTTACGGGACGTGGGACTTCGCGTTTACGTCGGGTCCGGTCGGCGTCTATCTGCAGCAAATAGATATTGACCTCAGCCCAACGGGCCTCAAATTCGACACCGTGCCGGGCGGTTTTGGATCGTTGACTTCCCTGGACATCGACAATTACCTGGGCACCGATGTTGGCACAGGACTGTATCAGATCGTGCCGGGGACGGGCGCCGTCCTGGACGGCGGCCAGTTGCTAACGTTCCGGTTCAACGATTTCACGGCGGGTGAGACCTTCCATTTCACCGGCGATGTCGACAACCCGGATCCCACGCTCACGGCACTGAGGAATTGCAGCGGCCTCGGCCTCTTGGCCAGGCTGGTTTGCGCTGCTCAGAATTTGGCGACCACAGCGCAAAATGACGCTCGTCTGCTTGCCGCCGCGCTCGTGACGGGGGAGGAGTTCGGCGGCACGCTCGTGACTTTCACGTTCGGAGGCCCGGGCTTCTCTACGGGTCAGTTCACGGGGGCGTTTGAGCCAGACGGGGGCCTTAGGGTTTTAAGTGATGTCAATGGCGTTGAGGGGGAGGTTGAAGCGATCCCGGAACCGGCCACCTTTGTTTCGCTCGGAGCCGGCATGCTGCTGCTGGGCGGCCTGCTGCGCCGCCGCGCGCACTGAGGCTTCTCCCCCGGATTCAGTCCACGGGGACTGCGGAGGGTGCTGGGAGCTCGGCTTGCGCATCCCAGCGCTGGCTGTCACTCGCCCCAGGCGACATTGTCTTCCGGTTCAGGCAACAGCGGGTTGATGACGCTTGTCAGCAACTGAGCCGCGAGTTCATTGGCTGCCGGCGTCAAGAGCCAGTTGGCGCACCGTCGTTCGGCCACTAGCCGCTCGTCCGCGGAAAACAACTCCTTCCATTCTTCTGATCGGGCCATAGCCTCGATCGTGAGATCGGCCCTTCCGCGGGCCCAGAGCTGCAAGGAATCATCCGAGACGGGCTCGGCGAGGAGTCGCCTGGCGGTCTCGATCCCGCCATATTGGCTGACCATGCGCAGGTACATATCCGGCTCGTAGTCGCACTGCTGAATGGCCTGGTTGATGTTCTCGGTCGCTGCGAGGTGGAAACGGTCCTGGAGTTCGCCTCGTCCCGGCATGATCCGGTCTGTGCCATCGCGATGCCGCGCGACGCCAGGTTGGTTGGCGCCCTTCCCGCCGGGCAGCTCTTCCTGAAGCCGGGCGTTTTCCTCGTCCAGACGCGCCTGCGAGATGGCCACGCCCATCTGCTCCCCGATGAAAACGAGGAGGGCGACCTCCTCGGGCGTGTGCTCATGCGGCTGCTTGTGGTGGACGTTGATGACGCCGATAACTTCGCCGCGAGAGACCAGCGGCACCGAAAGAAAGGCTTCGTAGGTGTCCTCTACCAGCGTTGGAAAGCGCCTGAATCGGACGTCCGCCGGAGCATTGGACGGCAGCGAGACGACCGTCCGGTGCTCCGCTACCCACCCTGTGACGCCCTCGCCCACCGGCATTCGCAGGCTGCCGAGCTCAGCCGTGTGGGGCAGTTGCGAGGCGCGCAGCACGATTTCGCCGGCTTCCGGCTCCAGCAGGTAGACCAGACAGGCATCCGAGCCGGTGGCCTCGACGGCCAGGCCGACCAGTTCGCCGAGCATCTCGTCCAGCGCCCGGTTGGAGCTGATGATGCCGCTGACGCGGCGCAGCGAGGCCACGTGTGAGCGGGAACAGTCTGGGGAGTCTGTGCCCATCAATTCAAGCGTAGGCCTCGTGTGGAAACGCGTCCAATCGAAACTTTGTATCAGCCCGATCCAGGATTTACATCCCGGGTTTCCTGCCGTTCCGGATCGCGGCTGATGCCCGCCGGCAACAAGCCCGGACTCGTCAGCCAGACGGATGTGAACAAAGGCCAGGTTCCGCACACGACCTGCCGACCCGGTCGAGCTGCCCTCGCCGGGATTTCTGGCCGGGTCTGCCGTTGACAGGTGGGGACCCCGGCGTTATACCAGAGGACATCGCGGTGTACCGCTACCGCTCAAGCGCCGAAGAAGGAGAGCGAAATGACTCGAGTGGAGGCTCTGGCAGCCGAGATCCGGGAGTATTGCGCGTCGCACGCCGACCGCAAGCAAGCTCGGCGCTGGGAACGCTACTTCACCGAGGGCTACGACGCCTGGGGACTGCTGGACAAGAACGACCCCTTATGGCATCAGAAGCAGACGGAGTGGTTGGAGGGCTATCGGGACATCGGGCTGCGCGGCTTTCTCAAGCTGGGGGAGATCCTGTTCCGCAGCGGGAAGTACGAGGAGGGAGCGCTGGCGATTCGCTTCGCGGTCACGTTCCGGGATCAGTTTGACCAGAAGGCGGTGGAGCGGCTGGGCAAATGGTTCGAGGCCGGCATCCGCAACTGGGCGCACACGGACGTGCTGTGCGGGGAGATCATCGCGCCCCTGCTGGAGAGCGGGCGGGTCGAGCTGGAGACGCTCGCCCCCTGGCGCGAGTCGGAGCTCAAGTTCCAGCGGCGCGCCGTGCCGGTCGCGATGCTGAGGCTGCTGAAGGTGAAGCCGGATGCCGGCCCACTGCTCGGCCGACATCGCGCCGGTCAGCGACATCTTCGGCTGGTACGCGCAGCACACGGTCGTCACCTTCGAGGAGAGTCCGCGGCCACGGCAGGAGTGGGCCGGGCTATCCGTTCTGCTGGAAGATCTGGGCTTGCCGTTCCTGGTGGCCGAGCTGGATGGCAGCGGTGCAATCCATGCTGCATACTTCTACGGTCCAAATGGAATGATTTCTCAGATCCTAGGCGGACAGACATACACATATGTTCATAACCTGCAAGGCTCAACGATAGCGCTCGTGGACTCGAACGGCACCGTGAAGAACAGCTATCGGTATGATCCATTCGGCCAGAAGCTGGCTTCCACCACGGAACAGGTCCCCAATATATTCGCT
>JBEKLW010000241.1:0-4971 GCA_050008815.1 Bryobacteraceae bacterium | reverse complement strand
TCGTACATCTTGTCGAGGATGAAGAGGCGGCCGCGGCGCGCCTGCTCGAGCGCTTCCTTCATGATGGCGGTGGTCACGTTGGGAATCTTGATATCCATCTGAAGAGCGGTGATGCCCTCGCGCGTGCCGGCCACCTTGAAGTCCATGTCGCCGTAGTGGTCCTCGGCGCCGGCGATGTCGGTGAGCACGGAGTACTTCCCGTCTTCCATCACCAGACCCATGGCCACGCCGGCCACGGGCGCGCGGACGGGCACGCCCGCGTCCATCAGCGACAGGGTCGCTCCGCACACGGCCGCCATGGAGCTCGAGCCGTTCGATTCCAGCGTGTCACTCACCACCCGCATCGTGTACGGGAAGACGCTCTCGTCCGGAATCACCGCCGTGAGCGCCCGCTCGGCCAGCGCGCCGTGCCCGACCTCCCGGCGGCCCGGGCCGCGCAGGAAGGCCACTTCACCCACGCTGAAGGGCGGGAAGTTGTAGTGCAGCATGAACCGCTTCGAGGACTCGCCGACTTCCAGCAGCTCCAGCCGTTGCTCGTCGTCCTTGGTGCCCAGCGTGACCGTCACCAGCGCCTGCGTCTCGCCGCGGGTGAACAGCGCCGAGCCGTGCACGCGCGGCAGCACGCCGACTTCGATCGAGATAGGCCGGATCTGGTCGAAAGCGCGCCCGTCCGGCCGCCGCCGGTCCTTCAGAACCTGGTCGCGGAAGATCCGCTCCTTCAGCGCGCCGAAGCACTTGCCGGCCTCCTCGCGCTGCTCCTCCGGATAGGCTTCCACAATCTCCTTCTTCAGCGCATCGACCTTGGCGTGGCTCTCCAGCTTCGGGTATTTCGCGGTGTCGAGCGCGTCGGTCAGCTCGGCCCTCCGCTCGGTCTCGATCTTCCCGTAGATCTCCTGGTCGAGCTGCGGCGGTGTCACTTCCTTCTTGGGCTTGCCCACGGCGGCCATGAGCTCGTGGATGGCGGCTATGACCTTCTTCGCGGACTGGTGCCCGAACTCGATCGCCTCCAGCACCTCGGCTTCGGAGGCGTCCTGGGCGCCCGCTTCCACCATCACGATGCCGCTTTCGCTGGCCGCCACGGTGATCACGAGCTTGGCTTGGCGCGCCTCGTCGTAAGTCGGGTTGGCGACCAGCTTGCCCTCAATCAGCGCCACCCGCATCGCCCCCAGCACCTCGCCAAAAGGGATGTCGGAGATCGCCAGCGACGCGGCCGCGCCGATCATCGCCAGCGGGCCGGGATCGCGCACCGGATCGGCCGACAGCACCATGCCGATCACCTGCGTCTCGTGGTTGAATCCTTCCGCGAAAAGCGGCCGGATCGGCCGGTCGATGAGGCGGCTGGTGAGAATCTCCTTCTCGGACGGCCGCCCTTCGCGTTTGATGTACCCGCCCGGAATTCTGCCGGCGGAATAGGTGTACTCGCGATAGTCCACCGTAAGCGGGAAGAAACTGAGCCCGGGCTTCGGCTCCGACGCCATGCAGGCCGTGACCAGCACGGCCCCGTCGCCGCAGCGCACCAGCACCGCGCCGTTGGCCTGCTTCGCTATTCTTCCTGCTTCCAGGGAAATCGAGCAGGTGCCCAGGTCTACTTCAGATGTGTGTACCATTTCATGCTCCAATCCCGGCCCTCGCGGCCGGTGCGTTGTCGAGCCGGAATTCGGCTCGCGATGGAGATTGGAGGCGGAATGACCTAGCGGGTTCTGAACCCGGGCGGCGTCCAGATGTACCGGCGAACCGCCGGCGGACTCGATGGACTCTCGCCCGCTCTGCCTGCGAGTATCCTCTAGCGGCGCAGACCCAGCTCCTGAATGAGCTGCTTGTAGCGCTCCGGCTCCTCAGCCTTGAGGTACTTGAGCAGCCGCCGGCGCCGGGCCACCATGGTCAACAGACCCCGTCGTGAGTGATGGTCCTTCGGGTGGGATTTAAAATGCTCGGTGAGCTCGGCAATATTCCGGCTCAGCAGCGCCACTTGCACTTCTGGCGAACCAGTGTCCGTCGTGTGCACCCGAAACTGACCCACAATCTGCTTCTTGACGTCTGTCGCCAGGGCCATGCTAGAAGTGGATACTCCTTCTTTGTCCTTAATCTCCGTCTGTTCGGAATTAGGATAGCACATTGAGCCGCAAGGCGGTTAGCGACCGGGGGCGCAGCGGGCGTGGCCGAGTGTAGGGCGGGCGTCCACGCCCGCCGCCGGGTCTCCAGACCCGGCCTTGGCCGAACCCGATGGTTCGGCGGCGGGCGTGGATACCCGCCCTACGAGCGCCGTCTGGATGAAGTTGAGCGCTATGATGGAAGTCACGGAAAGGAGCCAGGTTGAGCCAACTCATCGACCCTGCCGTACTCATTCTCCAATACAGCATCTGGGACATGGTGAGCCGGGCGAAACCCTTGCCGCTCATCGTTTTAGCGATTCTGCTGATCGCTTCGGTGCTATCCTGGGCGGTCATTTTCTCCAAGTGGCGGGTGTTTGCCAAAGCGCGGGCGGCCAATGCGCGGTTCCTGCGGACCTTCCGCAAGGCGGCGGGGCTGCAAGCGGTTGCGGCGGCCAACGAGCAGTTCCGGCCATGCCCGCTGGCAACGGTGTTCGACTTCGGCTACGAGGAAGTCACGCGGCAGATGAGGGCGCGGGGCAGCATCAACAGCGAGGCCGCACTCCAGCGCGCGCTCCAGCTCGGCATCAGCGAGGAGGTCGCGAAGCTGGAGCGGAATATGAACTGGCTGGCCACCATTGCGGCGGTCAGCCCCTTCGTCGGCCTGTTCGGGACCGTCTGGGGCATCATCGACGCCTTCCAGGGGCTGGGGCTGGCGGGCAGCGCTAGTTTGCGTGCGGTGGCGCCGGGCATCTCGGAGGCGTTGGTAGCGACGGCGATGGGCCTGGCGGCCGCCATCCCGGCCGCGGTGTTCTACAACTACTACAGCCATGTGATCCGCGAGATCGGCGCGCGCATGGAAGACTTCTGCCTGGAGTTTTTGAACCTGGCCGAGCGGAATTTCGAAGAGTAGACGCGCTGACAGCAGGGCGTTTAGGGCGCCGAGCGGCAGGGGAGGAACCGAACAGAGAATGGCGTTTTCCTACACCGGCGGGGGCGGATTCCTGGGCCGCAGCCGCTTCCGCGGCTTCTCGGCCGTGTCGGATATCAACATCGTCCCGCTGGTCGATGTGGTGATGGTGCTGCTGGTGATCTTCATGCTGACGGCGCAGGTCATGGAGTTCGGCATGGAAGTGGACGTGCCGAGGGTGAACCAGATCAAGGATTCGACCCAGGAGCTGCCGGTCATCACCATCACCAAGAACGGCTGGCTGTACCTGAACGAGAATGAAGTGAACATCAACAGCCTGGCCGGTGCGATCGAGCGGCGGTTCGGCCGGGTGAACGCCGTCTACGTGCGAGCCGACAAGGACGCCATCTGGGACGTGGTCGCGCAGGTGATCGCGGCACTGGGCGAGGCCAAGATCCATCCCAACATGGTGACCCAGCCGGTGGATGAGGCGGAAAGGGCCGGCCGGCGGCGCTGAAGACCATGCCCGGACGCATCGATGTACTGGAGGGGAGCGAATCGCTGCGCCGGGCTGTGCTGCTTTCGATGGCGGTGCACGCGGCGGCTTTCTCACTGATGGCCTACTACACTCACGCGGGCACGCAGGCGGGCGTCGAGTGGGGCAACCCTCATCCGCTGGGCGGAGGGACGGCGGTCGGAATCACGACCGTGAAGCAGATCCCGCTGCCCGCGCGGACGGGCGCGGCGAACCCGCTGGCGAACGACACGGAGTCGCGGGTCCCGCTGCCGCCGAAACCGCAGGCGGAGAAGGTGCGCGCGCCGGAGCCGGATGCGATCGCCATCCGCGGGCGCCAGAGGCCGCCCCAGCCCGAGCGGCCGCGGCAGTATGCGCAATACCGGCCGGGGCCGGAGCGGCCGAACCAGCTCTATTCGAACTCGGGACAGGCATTGAGCTCGACCATGTTCGGCGCGCAGACCGGCGCCGGCGGCGTGGGTATAGGCCCGGGCGGCGCATTCGGCAGCCGCTTCGGCTGGTACCGGGACCTGCTGGAGCAGCGGGTGGCGCAGAAATGGCGCACCGAGGAGGTGGACGCGCGCCTGCAAACCGCGCCCGCCGTCGTTGTCACCTTCGAGATTCTGCGCGACGGCTCGATCCGCAACCTGCGGATCTTGCAGCGCAGCGGCTATAGCGGCCTGGACTACTCGGCCCAGCGCGCGGTTTACGAAGCCGCGCCGTTTCCGGCGCTGCCGCAAGGCTACGAGCGGCCGAGCGCGCAAATCGAGATCTGGTTTCAGCTAAAGAGATGAGAAAGAAGACTGTTTCGATCGGACTCGCCGCGGTGGTCGCGGCCCTGGTTCTCGTCGCCCAGGAAAGCGACGTCCTCATCATCATCAAGAAGGGCGAGCGGACCTCGATCGCCGTGCCCGACTTGCGCGGCTCCGGCGAGGCGCAACAGTACATGGACGCGTTCAACCAGACGCTATGGAGCGACCTGGAGGGCTCGGGCATCTTCAAGATGACGCCGAAGAGCCTGTACTGGCTGCGGGTGCCGCAGACCCCGCAGGTATGGACCCGGAGCAGGAGTTCACCGGCGCCAATTTGCGGCACCGGAACCGTCTCCAGGCGGACATCGTTGACTGCCCGGTAAACGGCGGCCAACATGGTTGTAGGGATGGATTGTTTTTGGTGATCTATTGCGAATTGTTCGACAATTGCCATCGGCGTTCTTTAGATGAAATCCTGGGCGCTTCGCTTCATAACAGTGTAAGTCGGAAGCTTTACTTCTGGGTACCTCCGGAGGTTCTCGGATCGGTATCGCTGAACTCCACGGAAACCGTCATCGAATCCAGATACGGCGAATCCAACGGCGTAAAGTGCAGATACTTCACCTGGATCACCACGTAAAATCCATCGACCTTGATGATTCTTCGCGCACGAATCGGCACCGGACCAAACCGGTTCGGATCCAG
>JBEKLW010000240.1:0-4973 GCA_050008815.1 Bryobacteraceae bacterium | reverse complement strand
CGCCGGCGCGCCCGTGACGGGCGCCGATACGGGCTCGGACACGAACTTGGCGGTTCTCTCGCCGCCGCGGTGGTCGGGGCTATGGCGCTGTGATCAGCGCCACGCGGGTGAGGCCCACGCCCCGCGCGAGGTCGATGACCTGCGCGATTTCGTCGAAGTCGAGGCCGCCTTCGCCACGCACAAACACGACCGCGTCGCCGCGCACCTCGAAGATGCGCGCCAGGCGCGCCCGCAGCTCGGTGGCGTCCATAGGCTCCCGGTTGAGCTCAACCACACCGTTCGGCGCCACGCTTATGACTATGTCCTGCGGCCGGGGGCCCAGGTCCGGCTCCCGTGGGGGCTGGGGGACGAGCGCCTCGAGGCCCTTCGGCGCAACCGGCGCGACCAACATGAAGATGATCAGGAGCACCAGCAGCACGTCGATCATCGGCGTGACGTTGATCTCGGCTTTGTGCACGCCTGTTCCATTCGCTGTCATGCCCATTGCTGCGTCCTCCTGGGCCATTGGAACCCGGTGGGACGGCGGAAGTTCCCCACTTGGCCTGGGCCGCGGTGAAGCCACTGGGCACGCGGCTTCAGGGGCGGCGGCGACTCGTCTGGGGGTGGGTCGCGTCGAATGCATCCGCGCGGCCGTGCGGTTAGCCCTGGCTATTCGAGCAAGCGGCGGATGTACGGCTCGTCGGGGCCTTCAAACGGCCGGTAGAGGTAAGGCGCGCCCAGCGGCAGGGGGTTCCCCATCCAGTCCACGGGATCGGTCCAGCCGATGCGGCTCGTGGCTCGCGATGCGGGACCGCCAACCACGAGCCAGGCTGAAAGCCGTTACGGTTTCTTGTAGGCCGCGTCCTCCAGGCCGGGGTTGATCCTGAGCTCTGAGAACGTGAGCTCCAACACCGTCTTGCCACCCTGCCGGGTGACAGTCTTGAACGGCAGCCGAACCCCCGCGACTTCGCGGTAGTCCGAGTAGACTTCCTGGGTCTCGGCGGGCGGACCCATGATCGAGCCCGTGAACTCCTCGCCGACGATCAGATTCGCAGCCGGGTCGACATAGAGCTTGACTTGCAGGTTCCGCGCGGGGTCGCGGACGGCCACCGCCTCGACCTTCTTTCCGTCCAGCTCGGCCGGTTCGAGAGCCTGCATGGTATAGGCCGGCGAATCGAGCTTCTGGAGCAGCGAAATCGGATCGCGGAAAAGGGAGGCTTCGGTCTGGTCCCGCTGCGAGGCTGGCATGTCCTGGGCTTGCGCGCCCATGCGCATCCAGCCGGTTTGGCCGTCGAAGCCCATAGTCATCTCGCCCATCGGCGTCTCGACCTTTTGCAGCATCCTGCCCGCGACGTTGATGGCGCCCGACATCTTCATTTCCGTCGGGCCCTGGGGCGTCTCGACCTTCAGCACGCCGGAGCCGCTGAAGTCCCTGACGTTCATCAGGGCCGCGCCGCCCATGGCCGTGCGCACTGCCGCCAGCAGGGCCTTGGCCCTGGCGGCTGAAGCGGGCGTTGCCGCCGCCAGCTCCTGCGGCTTGGGAGCGGGGATGGTTATATCGATCGGCGTCACCTGGCCGAGCGAGGAGACGAGCGCTTCATAACCCTTCTCCTTCCCCAGGAACAGCACGGCGAACCGCCCGGGCCTGAGATACTCCCTGGCCACGCGCGCCACGTCGGCTCCGGTGGTCTGCTGGATCTTGGCACGATACTGCTGGAGGTAGTCCCGGGGATAGCCGAAGTACTCATACGACATCAGCCGGCTGACGATCTTGCCGGTCTCGTCGAACTCGAAGGCGAAGCCCCTGAGGATGCCGTCCTTGGCGCGACTGAGCTCATCCGCGGTGGCGCCTCCGGCGGCCATCCGCTCGATCTCGGCGAGCATCGACCTGTAGATCTTGATGGTTGTGGTGGTTTTCGAGGAACCGGCGGCGCGGAACGTTCCCGGGCGGTCCCAGCCCGCGTTCCAGCTCGAGAAAACGGCGTAGGCCAAGCCCTGGGCCGAACGCACGTTGGAGAAGAGGCGCGAGGCGAAGCCTCCGCCGAGGATCTCGTTCATCACCTCCAGCGCGCAGTAGTCCGGGTCGTTCTGCTTGCCGCCCAGCATGCCCATGATCACCCAGGACTGCTCCATGTCCTCCTTGTTGATGGAGTAGAGGCCGGCGCGGTTCTGCGCCGCCGGATCCACCTCGGGGACCGGAGGCCTGGGCTGCCCGCCGCGCGCCCAGCCGCCGAACGTCTTCTCGATCTTCGCCTGCATCTCGGCGGCGTTGAAATCCCCCCAGGCGCCCAGGATGATGTTCTCGGGCTGGAAGAAGCGCTGGTGGAAGGCCACCACGTCTCCGCGGGTGATGGCGTCGATGGTGGCGTACTCGGTCTGCCGGGCATAGGGGCTGCCCGGGCCGTAGATGATCCGGTTGAACTCACGGAAAGCGATGCCGTCCGGCTCGTCGTTGCGGCGCGCGATCGCGTCCCGCTGCTGTATTTTGGCCAGATCGATCTTCTCCTGCGGGAACGCCGGATGCTGGAGGATGTCGGCGAGGATGGCGATGCCTCGGTCGAGGTCCTCCTTGAGCACGGAGACCCGGGCGCGGCCGGAGTCCTGGCCGATGCTGGTCTCGACGCTGGCGCCGAGGCGGTCCAACTCCTCGTCGAGCAGGTCGCCGTTGCGCGAGACGCTGCCGCCGGTGCGCATCACCGCCCCGGTGATAGAAGCCAGCCCGGTCTTGCCGGCCGGCTCCCAGCGAGAGCCGGCACGGATCATCGCCTGGATGCTGACCGTGGGCAGCTCGTGGTCTTCGACCAGGTAGACGACCATGCCGTTGGGCAGCTCGAATCGGACCGGCTCGGGGACCCGGATGTCGTTGATCGGCGGGTACTGCAAGTTCTTGTAGCTGGTGGCGCGCCGGGGCGGGGCGGCCGCGGCGAGCGCGACGGCGAGCGCCAGGCACAAAAAGAGTCTCAGGGTGCGCATGGTCTGTCTCCTCACTTCGACGCCGCCCCTTCGAGCGGCTCGATGACGCCGACGGTGCGGTTGTCAAACGTGAACGTTGAGCGGGCCACCCGCTGGATGTCCTCGGGCGTGACCGCGTTGATTCTGTCGAGCTGCTTGAACAGAGTGCGCCAGTCGCCGGTCAGCACCTGGTAGGAGGACAACTGGAGGGCCAGGCTGGAATTGTCGGCGAGCTGCCGGATGATGTTGGCGCGGGCGCGCCGCTTGACGCCGTCCAACTCCTCTCTCCCCACCGGCTCGGTCTGCAAGCGTTCGATCTCGGCCTCGATGGCCTTGCGAGCTTCGTCGTTAGTGTGCCCGGGCGCGACAAATGCCAAGAACAGGAACAGCCCGGGATACTTCTGGCCGGGGAAGTCCAGGAATCCACCGGCCGAACTGGCGATCTTCTTGTCGCGCACCAGCGACCGGTAGAGCCGCGAGGAACGGCCTTCGCTGAGCAGGCTGCCGATGGCATCGTAAACGGCGTTGTCGGGGTGGTTGATGTCCGGCTTGTGGTAGCCCTCGAAGAACACACGCTGCGCCCGCAGCCTGAGGGTGACCTGCCGCTCCCCGGTCTGCGGCGGTTCGACCGTCCGCACCGGGTCCGGCTTGGGTCCGCTCGGAATCACGCCCAGGTAGGTTTCGGCCAGCTCGCGCACGCGCTGCGGAGTCACGTCGCCCACGACGACGCTGATCAGGTTGCTCGGCGTGTAGTACTTCTTGAAGAACGCCTCCGCATCCTCGCGGGTGATGTTCTGCAGATCGCTCATGTGGCCGATCACCGGCTCGTGATACGGGTGAGCCTTGTAGGCCACTGCTTGGAACTCCTCGACCAGCCGCTCGACGGGCTGGCTCTCGCCCCAGCGGCGCTCCTCCATCACCACGTCCCGCTCCTTGTAGAACTCGCGCAGCACCGGGTTGCCGAAGCGCTCCGCCTCCAGGAAGAACCACAGCTCCATCTCGTTCGAGGGGAGGCTGAAGAAGTAATTGGTGGCGTCCTCGGCGGTGAAGGCGTTCAGGCCTCGTCCGCCGGCGCGCTCCACCGCCTCGCCAAACTCGTTGCTGACGACGAACTTCCCGGCGGCTTCCTGCGCGCTGCGGAAGTCCGCCTCGAGCTGCTTCAGCTTCTCGGGGTTGGCCTGGGCGCCCTTGCGCCGCTCGGCCTGGAGGGCGTGGTAAGCCTCATCCACGCGCGCCAGCGCCAGCCGCTCCTGGGCGTAGTCGCGGGTGCCAACACGGCTGGAGCCCTTGAAGGCCATGTGCTCGAAGATGTGCGCCAGGCCGGTGATGCCAACGACTTCCTGGGCCGAGCCGACATCGGCGTAGGTCAGGAACGACGCCACCGGCGCCTGGTGGCGCTCCAGCACGATGAACCGCCATCCGTTCGTGAGCGTGAACTCACTGACCCGGGACTCCAGTTCCCGGAAACTGTCCTGGGCCGCGGCGGATGCGGCGGCCACGAGCAGGCCCGCCAGCAGTGCCAAGCGGGCTCGCGAGGTGCGAGAGATCATAACCTCCTCCACGGGCGCTCATGCGAGCGCACACTCTCCCCGGCCACGGCGCGGGGCTCAGATGACTTCACTGAGCAGCTCCGGCCGCGGGGCGGGGATGACGACCTTGTTGACCAGCAGACCTTTCTGCGCGACGAGTTGGGCGCCGGCATCCACCGCCGCCCGAACGGCGGACACGTTGCCGGTCATCGTCACGAACGCCTTGCCGCCCAGCGCCATGGCCAGGCGAAGCTCGAGCAGGCGGACGTTGGCGGCCTTGACGGCGGCGTCGGCGCCCTCTATCAGCGAGGCCACCGAGAACGACTCGATCACGCCCAGCGCCTCCAGCCGCTCCACCTTGACGGCGCCGCTGATGGCCGGGAAGACGGACTCGTGCAAGTTGGGTATGACGAACGTATCGATCACCGAGACGCCGCCCGTCTGCGCTCCGGCCTGGACCGCGGACTGCGCCGCGGCCACGTCGCCGCGGACCATCACCATGTACTTGCCCGA
>JBEKLW010000024.1:0-11763 GCA_050008815.1 Bryobacteraceae bacterium | reverse complement strand
CCCCGAGCCGGTCGGATTCCTCCGGCAGGCAGAGAGTCGCTCCGCTCGTGAGAGGCAGGAAGACATCCCGCAGAACTGGATCGAACGAAAGAGACGTGAGCTGGGCCACGCGGTCGTCCGGACCGACGGCAAACGTCTCCCGCTGCCAGTTGACGAAATGAGCCAGACCTTTGTGGCAGCCGAGCACGCCCTTCGGAATTCCGGTGGAGCCGGAAGTGAAGAAAACATAGGCCGGATCGTCCGGCGCCGTCTCAGGCAAGGGAATGAGGCCGGCGCCATCGTCCGCTTCCAAGGAGGAGCCGGACTCGGGATCCACGGAAAAAGCGGCGATCCCCTCGCCAGTCCACGGCCCTCCGGCGCAGAGAATGGCCCTGGCCTTCGCCTCCCGCATCATGACTGCCTGCCGCAGGAACGGGAGCTTCTGATCGATGGGCAAGAGCACCGCCCCGCTCCGCAGCACGGCCATCAGCGCGGCGATCGTCCCGAAACAGGGAGGTCCCAGAACGCCCACCACGTCGCCCCGCCGTAGGTCCTTCCTGAGCAGCAGACGTGCGAGTGCACGAGACTGCTTCTCGAGCTCCGCGTAGGTCCAGACCTGCCCGCTTTGGCGAACGGCGGGCCGTTGAGGCGTCTGCCCCACCCAGTCGGCGAAAGCGGCGTGAACGAGCCGTTGGGCTGGCTCGCCCAGAGCCCGCCGCGGGTCCGGGAGCGAGTCCCGAGCTTCCTGTAGCGCGGTGTGATCGGTCAAGAGCCCGCTCGTTTCGCGTGAAGAGATGTTGTCACCGCGGCCTGAATTCCCTGCCTGGCCTTACGGCTGCGGCGAGCGTACCACAACGCCCGATGTCGATGCTCTAGCCCGGATGTTTCACACGACCGTGGTGAGGCGCGATGAGAGAGCCGCAAAAGCATCAAGCGACGCCACAAGGCGCGCCCGCGGCCAGCGCCCCGCGGATCAGGCCAGCCAGGTTCGCGGCCTGGCTGCCCGCTAGCAGCAGACTCAGAGCGACACCCCGCCAGCCTGGTTCTCTCTTTACCCCGTACAGCAGCAGGCGCAGGTACCACCAGGGGGAGCTGAAGCCCACTGACTTCATCCCCTTCCGCTTACACGCCCTGCGGAAAGCAGCGGTGCCCCCGCCGTACAGGTAATGGAGGTGAATGAATTCGCGGAGGCTCAGACGGCGCGCATGCTGCACGGTCGCTCGCGGCGCGTAAACGAAAAGACCGCCGCGCGAGTGCCAGCGGTAGCAGAACTCGCGGTCCTCCCCGAAGCGCAACTGCTCGTCGAACCCGCCCAGTGCCAGGAATTCATCCCTGGGCACGCTCAGGTTGTGCGTGGGAAAGAACGCTCCCGCCCTCTGGGTGGGGCTGTAGTTCTGGTACAGGTAATCCATCAGAAGCTGCGTGGCCTCGGCGGGGAGGTTTGTGGGGTAGAGGTTGGTGGTCCGGCCGCCGCAGACCGCCGCCGGAGTCTTCTGCAGCGCTCGGTCCAGCTCTCGCAGCCAGTCGGGGTCTGGCAGGCAGTCGTCGTCCGTGAAGGCCAGATAGCGCCCGGCAGCCTCGCGTGCCCCGTAGTTGCGTGCTGCCGCGGGGCCACGGTTCTCTTGGCGCAGCAGCCGCACGTGGAACTCGTTGCCGAAGGCCGAGACTGTCTCTTCCAACGGGATCGGGCCGCCGTCATCCACCACGATCACCTCGAATCCTTCAGAGGGGTAGTCCAGCCGGGTGAGGGAGCGCATCAGCCGAGCCAGGCTGGCGGCCCTTCCATAGGTCGGCGTGATGATTGAGAAATCATACATGGGAGCGGCCCTGGGCGCGAGCGGATTCCGGACCGAGGCCCGGGGACAACGAGATTGCCTCCAGATCCTGGGGGGTGAACAGGCCGGCATGCTCCCTTTCAAATCTCATCAACGCTGCCCTGGCTCCGCCGGCGCCCAGGGCATAGCCGAGGAACTCTCCGGCGGCTCCGGCGCAGAGAATCAACATGGCGGGCGCGAGCGCGCCGGCCGTCACACGAACGGACAGGCCCGCCCCGCGTGCCTGCGCCAGGATTCGCTTCACTCGAATCAGCGGGAGCAGAGGCGAGCCGCATGCGTACACCAGCCGTCTCGCCGCGGCCCACCCGTGGCGCCGCTGAGCGGCGAATACCCGTGATGCCAGGTAATACTCCCTCACGGCAGGACCGATCCTCGAGTAGTTCAGGTGGAAGACCTTCGCCTCTGGTTCTTGACGCAGGGCCATTCCTCTTGCCCGCAGCTCTGCCTGGAGCGTGAACTCAGCTTGCAGCATGTCCGGCAGGCGCGAGCCATACGCGAGCAGCACCTCCTTGCGATAGGACGACTGGCTCCCGGGCAGGTGCCGTACGTGTTCCGGGGCCTGGGCCTGCATGAACATGCCGTAGTAAACCAGGAAACAGGCCCAGCTTGCGTGGCTGGTGGGGTTAGCGTTCAGTACCACGGGCCCCACTGCGGCCAAAGGCGCGCTCGCGTGTGCCTTGACCAAAGCTTCTGCCCAGTCGGGATCTGGGTAGGAATGATCTTCGATGAAAGCCACCAGCGGAGCCTTGGCCGCTCGCACCCCCGCAGCCTTGGCTCTGCCGGCGTCGTCCATGGCGCCGTCCTCCACCACCCGAAGTGAGTGCAACCCCTGCGCGGCATCCTGGGCTAGGGCCAGGCCGCCCTGGGAGCGGGTGACAAGGATGCACTCCAGCTCGGAAGCGATGGTCTGAGCGCGCAGACGGTGCAGCGCCAACCGCAGACACTCCGAGTAGCCCGCGGTCACCACGATTACCGACATGGTCGGGTCATCTCGACTGGCCAAGCCGTCTACCTCCCTTGACTGAAGAGCACCGCTTCTGCATTCGCCTCGCGCCCCACGTCGCCTCCCTCGAAACCCGACGCACATTCACCGCACAAGGGAAGCTGCCGCCAGCGCCGGCGAAACTCACTTCGCAGTCTCTTGTAGCTCTCGCCGTACCAGATCTCCCGGAAGCTCTGCTGTTCGAGCGAGCCCAGCGGCCGCCGCTCATTGTAGTCCATGAAGCACGAGCACACGGTGCCGTCCCAGTGCACGGTCGGGCAATTCCACAAGTTCCGGCACGGATTCCGCGAGACCCGGACCGGTGTCTTGGTGTCCTGCGCAAGCCGCGGCAACTGAAACCTCGACTCGCTTGGAACCAGCCCGCCTCCCGCTCGATCGCGGACCTCAGTCTCGGGGCCGCAACCTCCTGCCGTGCCGGGCACGAAGTGGAACTTGCGGAGCGTCAGGACATCGACGCCCAGGCCTTGTGCGAACTCCCGGAGCAGCGGGACCTCGTGCTCGCAGTGCTGCATGACGATGAACCGCAGGTTGACGATGGGCGTGCGGCTCCCCGACCGGCGCTTCTCGGCCACCACCCGGCGGATGCCCTCCAGCACCGTTTCCAACCGTCCCTTCTGGCGGAAACGCCGGTAGGTTTCCTGGCTGATGCCATCCACCGAGAACACCAGGACGTCCAAGCCCGATTCGACAACTTCACGCGCCTGATCGCCGCCGGCGAAGACGTGGCCGTTGGTGCTCGAAATGACCTTGATCCCCGCCCGGCGCGCGTAGCGAATCATGTCGTAGGCGCGGGGATTGAGGAACGGCTCCCCCCAATCCCAGAACAGGATCGCCAGCAGAGAATCGCGAAGCTCGTCCACGAGTTTCCGAAACATGGCGAGGTCCATGTCGCCCGCAGCCCGGCCGAGGCCCGTGGCGACCGGACAAATCGTGCACGCGAGGTTGCAGCGGCTGGTGGGTTCCACCTGCAAGATGGTAGGGAGCCCCCATGGCCTGGACGGCTTGAAATAGACCGAGCTCTCGGTGAGGAACCAGTTGACTACCTTGCCCAACGGCACACCCTCGAAGTGCACGGGGACGAGATCCACGTCGAAGGAGAGCCTGCCGGAAGCAAAAGCGGAAATGACCTGGGCCGGCTTGCGCGTCACCTGACGGGCGCCTTTTCCCGGGAGGGGACGAGCGGAGCGATCCACCGCCAGACGCTGCTACAACGACGCGTCGTGTCGACGGTCACGTAGGCGGGCCCCACGTACGCTCTTTCGCCCTCGGCGAGCCCGCGCAACAGTGCCACGCGCCCTGCCAGCTTCGCATACTGCGCTCGCATGTCTCACTCCATTGTAGTTGTAAGGCACTGAACGAAACCTCGGGCCGCTCGGCGCCCCTGGGCGCCTCTTCAAGGACTCAGCCGGGATTTCGATCTCGGGACTCCTGACGGCATGTCCGTACAATGGAAAAGCCAGAAAACGGCCCCAACAGAGGCGGCCCGATGTACAATCGATGCTGGCCCGGATGGCAAGACGGAGGTCCTGGTCAACTCCACATGCTGCGTGAAGCCAGTTACTACACCGCTATGGCACGGGGCCTCTACCACTATTTGCGCACGCCGTCCCCGCACGATGCGGGCGCTCTCATTCGCCAGCAGTTGCAGAACCGGGAAGAGATTTTCCTAGATACCGTCCGCCGCGCCGTGTTTTCTCGATCCGACCATCCTTATCACGAGATGTTTCGGCTGGCGGGCTGCGACTACCAGGGATTGGCGGACGCGGTGAGACGCGAAGGTCTGGAGACTACACTCGCCTCCCTCCATCGCCAGGGAGTGTATCTGGCTCACGATGAGCTGAAGGGGAAGCAGGCCATTGTGCGCTCGGGGCGGCACATCCCCAGCAACGAGAACAGCTTCTTGAACCCTCTGGCGCAGGGGCTGATGGAGTCGGCGAGCAGCGGCAGCCGCAGCCAGGGGACTCGCACCCGGCGGAGCACGGCACACCAGATCCACTGCGAGGCCTATTGGATTCTGAAAAGGCTTGAGTGCCGGCTTGCCGGGCGCGCTCAGATCGAGTTGCGGCCCATACTGCCATCCATCGTCGGCCTTGCGACCACGCTCCATGCAGCGCGTTCGGGACGTCCGGCGGAGTGCTGGTTCACGGCCAGCGGGACCTGGGGCGATTCAGGGCACTACAGAGTGGTCACTGGCGCGATGGTGCTGTTGGCCAATCTGATGGGCACAAGGGTGCCATTTCCCACGCCCCTTCCACCGAACGACTTCGCCCCGGTGGCCCAGTTCATTGCGAGGCGCCGTGCCGAAGGGGTTGCTTGTGTGCTCGGGGGCTTCGTCAGCCCGGCGACTCGGGTTGCCGCCGCCGCCATCGAGAAGGGTCTGGACATCAGTGGCACTTTTTTCAACATGGGCGGCGAAGCCCTGACGTACGCCAAACGCCGGCTGATCGAAGCTGCCGGGGGCGAGGCCTCCATCAACTACTGGGCTCACGAGGCAGGGCCAATCGGCATGAGTTGCGGCAAGATGACGGCCGGGGACCGCGTCCATCTGCTTCGTGACTCGATGGCTGCCATCAGCTACCGCAGAATGGCGCCGCTAGCGGAGGTTGAGGTCAATTCGTTGCTGTTCACCACCCTTTTGCCGTTCGCCCCCCGCCTCCTGATCAACGCGGAACTGGACGACAGCGGCGTGATCGAGCCTGCGCGGTGCGACTGCACCTTCTCCGCGGCCGGGTTTACAGAACAGATCCGCGACATCCGGAGTTTCGGCAAGCTGACCGGACAGGGGATGACGCTGATGGGCACGGACATGCTGCGCATCCTCGAAGAGGTGTTGCCGGAGCGTTTCGGAGGCGGTCCCGGAGACTACCAATTGGTGGAGCAAGAAGCGGGCCGCCAGACCCGGCTGGTGCTGCGCGTGAGCCCGCGCACCGGAGTGACTTCCAGCGATAAGATCAGCGAGTACTTCTTGAAGGAAATCCGCAAACACTATGGAGGCGCGCTGGCGGCCCGTGCCTGGCGACACGCAGAGGCGGTGGAGACGGTCATCGCCCAGCCCTTAGCGACAGCGAACGGCAAAGTACACGCGCTGCACCTGTTGGGTAGCAGCGAGCCAAAATCAGATGAAGCGTAGACACTTCTTAGCTGCGCTCGCGGGCATGGCGACGGAGAGCTGTTCTCGCAAGGGCGCTCCACGACGTCGCAGCGTGCTCGTCGGCGCGCTTCCCTATCTGTCCATGAGCGGGTTCTATCTGGCGCGGGAGCTCGGCTATTTTTCCGATGCTGGGCTGGACGTGCAGGTCCAACAGCTCCCTGGCGCAACACAAGCGATCCCGCTATTGGCGAGAGGCAAATTGGATGTCTCATTCGTGGCTCTTAGCCCCGCATTCCTCAACGCCGCCGGCCGGGGCGCGCGCGCGAGGATCGTGGCCGGCCGGGAAATCATTTCGCCGGCTTACAGCGACAGCGCTCTCTACGGACGGCGCGCAGCCTTTCCGCGGGGGCTGAAGGTCCTGAAGGAGTTGGCTGGAAAAAGAATTGCGATCCTCGGGAAAGCCACCATCGCGGAGTTCTGGCTGGATGCCATCCTGGAGCGCGCCGAGCTGAGTCAGACTGACGTGCAAATCGTGACGCTGGGCCACTCCGAGTCGGTTGCCGCGCTGCTTGCGGGAAAGATCGATGCCATGATCGGAGGCTCGTTCGTGGACAAGCGCTTCGATGCTTTGTCGCCCGATATCTTGTTGGGCATCCGGCTGGCCGACGTGCTTCCGAACTCGCAATTCTCGCACGTGATCTTCGGCGAGCGCCTGCTCGACGGGGCACTGGAAGTCGGCGCGCGGTTCCTGGCGGCCTACTTGCGTGGGAGCCGGGAATTCATGCGGGGGCGGACGCCCCGGTTCCTGAACGAATACGCGCGGGCCAATGGGTTGGACCCGAAGCGAGCCGGTGAAGCCCACCGGAACACCGTCACCGCGGACGGCAGCATCGATATGCAGAGCCTACAGCGTTACAGGGACTGGGCCGTCCGAAAGGGATACTGCCCTGAGGCCGTGAGAGTATCTCAACTTGTGGACACGCGGTTTCTGGACGAGGCTTACCGGCGGTTTCTTCCTCGGGATTATCGAAATGCTTAGGCGCGCGGCGCTGGCTCTGCTGCTCCTATCGGCTGCGGCCTTTGTTCACGGCCAGACCACAGGCGGCATCCAGGGTCTGGTGTACGACCCGTCCGGCGCGGTAGTAACCGGCGCCTCATTGAGCGTGCTCGAGACTGCGACTAATGCCGAGCGTCAACTGAGCACCGACGCCAGAGGCTGGTACCTGGCGCCGGGCCTCGCGCCGGGGGTCTATACGGTCACGGTCTCTCACGCGGGCTTTCGAGGAGAGGTCCGCCAGGGGCTTGAGTTGGCCGCTGGGCGCGAGGTGCGCGTGGATTTCCACCTGATGCTGGGCGAGGCTCGCGGTAGCGTGACGGTCACTGCCGAGACCCCCCTGGTGAGTGTCAGTACCGGGGATTGGGGCGGCTCGGTGGAGCGGCAGAAGTTGGATGAGCTTCCTCTCAACGGCCGCGACATGTTCGATCTCTCCGCGCAGGAGCCGGGCGCCACCATCCCCGCGACCGCCATTCAGACCCTCACTGTGGGCACGGGCGTCCACGTGTCGATTCATGGCTCTCGTCCCAACCAGAATAGTTTTCGCCTGGACGGGATTTACATTAACGACTGGAGCAACTCAGCGCCGGCCAGCGCGGCGGGGCGGCTTTTGGGACTGGAAGGCATCGAGGAACTGCGCGTGGTTGCCAGTCCGTTCAGCGCGGAATTCGGCCGGACCGCCGGTACGGTGTTTACCGCCGTTTCCAGGTCGGGGTCCAACCAACTGCACGGTGGCCTGTATGAGTACCTGCGCAACAGCGCACTGGACGCCAAGAACTTCTTCGATCCGGCCGGCCAGAAAACCCCTCCTTTACGAAGGAACCAGTTCGGCGGCCTGCTGGGCGGCCCCTTGCGGCGAAACGAGCTGTTCTTTTTCGCCAACTACGAAGGGGTTCGAGAGGCTTCCAGTGTGACCGTCAACGCGACGACACTCAGCGCCGCCGCGCGCGAAGGCCAACTGTCTCCTGTGGCGCCCCAGGTTCAGCCGTACCTTAGCCTCTACCCTCTGCCGAACGGCCGCGATCTGGGCAACGGGATCGCGGAATACATAGCGGACCAGTCCACGCACACACGCGAGGACTACTGGGTCGGCAAAGTGGATGCCATCTTCTCCGGGAGTCTTCGCGCGTCCGCCCGCTATTCGGTTGACGACGCGCATAGTGCCAAGCTCGATCCTTTTCGCATTTGGAACTTCATCCTGGACTCGCGCTATCAGTTCGTTCACACGGAGACTCACTATGTTCAATCTGCGCGCACGATTCACAGTTTTCGTGCCGGGTTCAGCCGGGACTGGAGCACACAGATCGTCCCCGTTCGGCCGGATATCCCGGCATCTCTGTCCTTCGTGAAAGGGCAACAACTGGGCACGATTCAGGTCACCGGGCTCACGGATCTGGGAGGATACAACGCACGATTGCAGCCACGGAGGTTCGTGACCAACGATTTCCAGTTCAGTTACGACGGCGTCCACATTCGCGGCGCTAACGCTCTCCGTTGGGGGGCTGGCTACGATCGCGTTCAGTTCAACCAGGTCGCGGATCTCAGCGCCGTGGGCAACTACGTGTTCTATTCGGTCTCGGATTTTCTCCAGGCCCGGCCGCAGAGTGGAGATCTGATGTTGCCCGGGTCCGACACCGCCAGAGGCTGGCGTGAGAATCAGTACTTCGCGTTCGCCCAGGGGGAGTTTCGGCCAACCCGGCGGGTGGGCCTCACCGTCGGCGTGCGGTACGAAACCAACTCCGTGCCTGGGGAGGTCAACGGCAAGCTCGCCACGCTGCCGGACCCGTTGCGGGACACTGCCGTCACCGTGGGAGGACCACTGTTTCAGAACCCTTCGCGGAAGAATTTTGCGCCGCGGGCGGCCATCGCCTGGGATCCGTGGGGTTCGGGCAAGACTGTTCTGCGCGCCGGCGGGGGCATCTTCTTCGATCAGCTTGGCATCCCCCAACTGGTGATTGTTGGCAACCGCATGCCGCCATTCTATATCCGAGTGATGCCGGCCAGCCCTTCATTTCCTGATCTAGTAGCGGCCGCCGCCAAGGGCACTCCGCAGAAATCCCTGGACACAATGGACTTCTATGAGAACCAGCCCTATGTTGCCCAGTTCCAATTCCTGCTCGAACGCCAACTGACCCCGGATAGCGTTGTGCGGATCGGGTACTCAGGATCGCGTGGCCTGCATTTGGGCGGTCAAATCGGCAATATCAACCCCAGCGCGCCCTCGATGTCGCCCGATGGCCAGATATTCTTCCCGGCGAACGCGCCCAGGCTGAACCCGGCGTTCGACCAGATCGGGATGCGGCGCACACAATTCAACTCCTTCTACCACGGTCTGCTAGCCGGAATGGAGCGAACATGGCGCCACGGGATTCACCTGCAAGTCAATTATGCCTGGGCAAAGTCCATCGACGATACTTCTAATTCGATCTGGAGCGACTTTGTCAACAGCAACCTGATGCCAACGATGTTCAACTACAGACTGAATCGAGGATTATCGGATTTCGACCTGCGTCACTCGCTGTCGGCCAACTTCTCCTACCAAATGCCACGGTGGAATCGAAGCACACCGGGAAGGATACTCGGGGGGTGGGCGGTTTACGGCCTCATGCAAGCGCACTCGGGGTTCCCCTTCGCCCCGACGGTAGGGTTCGATCGCGCCCGGCTGCGGGGAGGCGTCACCGACCTCGGACAGCGGCCGGACTTTGCCGGCGTGTCTTCTGGAAATGTGATTCTGGGTGATCCACAGAGGTACTTCAATCCCCTTGCCTTTGGGCTGCCGGCAGCGGGGTTCTATGGAAACCTGGGGCGCAACACACTGACGGGGCCGGGACTCGTAAACTTCGATGCGGCGCTGCACAGGGATCTGTGGCAGACCGAGCGGCACTCCTTGGGACTGCGCCTGGAGTTCTTCAACGTCGCCAATCATCCGAACTTCCAGGTCCCCAGCGGACTGGCGCTGTTCGACAGCAACTCCCAGCGAGTGGCGACGGCGGGCCGCATCACCACCACCACCACTACCTCGCGGCAAATCCAGGCTGCTTTGAAATGGACGTTTTGAGCCGGCGGGCGCCTTGACGGCGCGCCGTTAAAGCAGTTCGAGAACGCCCTGCCCCTTGTTCTTGCGGACCTAGCCCGATCTTCTCACAGCGTTCGAAGCAACGTGCTCCTTTGTCGATTTACTCGGATTTGAGAGAAGCCATATCGACGGAGAAGCGGTACTTCACATCGGCCTTGAGCATTCTCTCGTAGGCTTCGTTGACCTTCTGGATAGGGATGACTTCGACGTCGGCGGTGATGTTATGCGCGCCGCAGAAGTCGAGCACCTCCTGGGTCTCGGGAATACCGCCGATGAGCGATCCGGAGAGGCTGCGGCGTCCGAACAGAAGGCCGAAGGCAGCGACCGCGAGAGGCTTCTCAGGCGCGCCAACAAGGGTGATGTTGCCGTCGCGGCCGAGCAGGTTGATATAGGCGTTGATGTCGTGATCGGCGGAGACGGCGTCGAGGATGAAGTCGAAGCTGCCGGCGTGCTTTTTCATCTCGTCGGCATTGCGGGAGACCACGACTTCGTCGGCGCCGAGGCGGAGCGCGTCTTCCTTCTTGTTGGGTGAGGTCGTGAAGACAACGACGTGGGCTCCGAACGCATGAGCAAACTTCACGCCCATGTGGCCCAGTCCGCCGAGACCGGCCACGCCAACCTTCGTGCCCTTTGTGACGCCCCAGTGCCGCATGGGCGAGTACGTTGTGACACCGGCACAGAGGAGTGGGGCGGCTCCGGCGAGTTCGAGGTTGAAGGGGACGCGGAGAACGAAGCGGTCATCGACGACGATGCTATCGGAGTAGCCACCATAGGTGACGCCTCCAAGGTGCTTGTCCGGGGAGTTGAACGTGAGGATCATGTTCGGGCAGAACTGCTCAACGCCAGCTTTGCACTGGGGGCAGGTACCGTCCGAGTCGACCATGCAGCCGACCGCTGCGAGCTCGCCGGGCTTGTACTTGGTCACCGCCGAACCAACCTTGGTGACACGGCCGACGATCTCATGGCCGGGGACAATCGGGTAGACAGTCGGCATGACGTTGCTCCACTCATTACGAACTTGGTGGAGATCGGAGTGACAGATGCCACAGAAGAGGATTTCGATCTGCACGTCGTGTTCGGTTGGATCTCGACGCGTGACTGTCGTGGAGGCAAGCGGCGATGTCGCGCTGCCTGCGGCGTAAGCCTTAGCCTTGTACATGGGTTTATGCTCCTGTTGGTTCCTTCTTGGCCTTCACTCAGGCCTTGTTTGGGGGTCGTTCAGCGACCGGTCATTCGCTCCAACTTTTCGGGGTACCGAGCACCTTGCACCGTGATCTTCGAGGCGGCGTTCTCGATCTCACCGAGATCGTCGGGCGTGAGTTCGACTGAGACTGCCCCGATGTTCTCGTCCAAGCGGTGCAGCTTTGTGGTGCCTGGGATCGGTACAATCCACGGCTTCTGGGCCAGCAGCCAGGCGAGTGCGATCTGAGCAGGTGTGGCCTTCTTCCGTTCCCCGATGCTGGCGAGCAGATGAATTAGGGCCTGATTCGCCTTGAGAGCCTCCGGCGTGAACCGAGGCAGGGTGCTGCGGAAGTCGGAGCTGTCGAACTTCGCATTTTCGTCGATCTTGCCCGTGAGGAAGCCCTTGCCCAGGGGGCTGTACGGGACAAAGCCGATTCCGAGTTCCTCCAGGGTGGGTATGACTTCCTTCTCCGGAGTCCTCGTCCACAGCGAATATTCGCTCTGGAGAGCAGTGACCGGCTGGACTGCGTGTGCGCGACGGAT
>JBEKLW010000239.1:0-4983 GCA_050008815.1 Bryobacteraceae bacterium | reverse complement strand
CCTCTTGCGGACCAGCGCGCGGACTTGGATAGCCAGGTTAAGAAATTGACGGCGGAGAACAAGATAAACCAGGCGTTTGAGCAGAAACAGACGGAATACAAGAACAGGATCTCACAGCTCCAAACAGAATTAGAGACCTTGCGCTCAATTGTGCCGGACGAGCAAGCCACAGACGAATTTATGCAGATGGTTTTCAGGACCGGGACCGAGGCAGGCGTTCATGTGCGCACCTTTCTTCCTCAACCTCTCGTCCCCAAGGACTATTACGTGGAGGAGCCCTTTAAGGTCCGGTTGGACGGGACCTATTGGGGGCTCGTCAATTACTTTGATCGGCTCGCTCACGAGCAGCGAATCGTCAGTGTGACGGACATCAAGCTGGGCACCCCGAGCGGCGGCGGCCTGGGCTCCTATGAAGTCGCGCCCAGCGAGAGCGTCGGCGCTGACTGCGTGCTGGTCACCTACTTCAACAAGCTGGGTACGCAAGGGGCTGCGGCCGCCCCGAAGAGATAGGCAGGACCGAGGCGTATGACAAGAATCATGCACACACGCACATCGAGAAGAATCCTCGCGAGCATTTTTCTGTACTTGCCCCTCATCGGCCAGGGTAATGCAGGGGTAGGTCGCGCCGCGGCGGCGCCTCAAGGCGAGGCGGCGGCCAAGGCTCTTGCTCAGAAGGCGGTTAAACAGCCCCCGAAGCGGGCCGCCAAGGAAAAAGAAACGGTCGCCGAGCCAGTGGCGAAGCCTGCCGAAGGGAATCTGCGGGATCCGTTCAACCTCCCAAAGCCGATGATTGCGGTTCAGGGTAACCAAGCCTTCGAAGAACCAACAGGACCGTTGCCGCCGGGAGCGAAGGGATTGATTATCGACCAGTTGAAGTTGGAGGGGATAGTTCGCGTCGGCGCCACCAATCCCAAGATGATCGCGGTTTTAGCCAACCCAGCCAATCGCGCTTATTTCCTGCACGAGAATGACCAGCTCTATAACGGCGCTATCACCAGGATAACGCCGGACTCCGTCTATTTCAGGGAAGATTTTCACGACCCGACAGGCAAGTTGCAGTCTCGTGAGGTGATCCGACAATTGGCTCCGGCCCCTGGAGAGAAAAAATGAAAAGAAGAGACTTTCCATCTTTGGCGATGAGAGGACTGATACTGGCGTTGCTTTGCGCTGTCGCCCAGAACGGGGCAGCGGCCCCGGCGCCCCCCGCTACTCTGAGAGCCATCGCGGTGTCGCCATCGGGCTCGGCCAGCCAACTGCGATTGCGCATTGACGGCGACTATACCTACAAGACGCTCCTCGCCACTCCCGATACCCTCTTTATCGACTTGACTGGCGCTAAGGCGGATCAAATTGCCAAGAACGGTGAATGGTCCGGGGGACTCCTGACCGGTTATCGCCTGGTTCAGTTTATCGATGCCGCCCATCAGCCAGCGCACGATGGCAAAGGTCTGGCCGAAGCTGGCCAGGTACTGCAGAAACAGGATGGCGGCGAGGCAGATGGCGTTGATCGAGATTCCGGCCAGCAGCAGCGTGAAGGAGGACATCCGCCGCCCCTCGCTGGCGATCGCCAGAACCAGCAGCAGCACCAGCGCCGCGCCCGTGAACGCCGCCACCCAGATGGCGGGCAGATGGCCGGCCTGGCGCCAGCCCAGGCAGATGGCCACGACCGCGCCCAGCGAAGCGCCGCTGGAGACGCCCAGCGTGTAGGGGGTGGCCAGGGCGTCGCGCAGCAGCGCCTGGAAGAGCACGCCGGCCACGCCCAGGGCGCCGCCAGCCAGCAGCGCCAGCAACACGCGAGGCAGCCGCGCGTCGAACAGGATCTCGTGATCGGGCGAGAGGCCCGCCCAGGCCCGCGAGTAGTCGATCGTGGTCGAGCCGATGAGCGGCGTCAGGCAGAGAGCGGCGGCGGCGACGGCGGCCGAGATCAGCACAGCACCCCAGAACCGGCGTGGGGAAGCGCGGTTGGCGCTACCCATACACCAGCCAGGCCTTCCCGCCGGGACCGCGAACGGTCCCGGCTTCGACGTCAAACACGCGGCGAATTAGCTCGGGGACGAGCACGGCCTCGGGCGCCGCATCGGCCGCCACGCGCCCCGCCTCGAGCACCACCACGCGGTCCGCGAACGCCGCGGCGAGGTTCAGGTCGTGCGTCACGGCGATGACGAGCAGGCCCTGGCGGCTCAGCTCCCTGAGCAGGCGGTAGATGGCGACCTGGTGCTTGAGGTCGAGAAAAGTCGTGGGCTCGTCGAGCAGCAGCGTCTTCGGCCGTTGCGCGACCGCAGAGGCCAATATGACGCGCTGCCGCTCGCCCCCGCTCAGCGAACGAAAATCGCGGCCGCGGAACGCCGCCGTGTCGGTGATCTCCATCGCCTCCCGGACGGCGCTCCAATCCTCGGGCGATTCGAACAGCCCGTCGCAGTACGGCGTGCGGCCCATGAGGACCACCTGCTCGGCGGTGAAGGGGAACTCCACCCGCAGCGTCTGCGGGATGAAGGCCACCTGACGCGCGAAGGCGCGGCGCGGCCAGCGGCCCACTTCCCTGCCCGCATACGCGCAACGCCCGGAGTAGTTCGCGCGCAGCCCCGCCATGATCCCGAGCAGCGTTGACTTGCCCGCGCCGTTCGGGCCGACGATGGCCGCGAGCTCGGGCCGGGAGAACTCCAGGCCGACGTCGCGCAACACCGGCGTTCCGTTGTAGCGCATGCCGACCTGACCGAGCGAGTACAGGCTCACAACCCGGCCTCCGGATGCAGCATGCGCGCGAACTCGCGCGCGGCATCCACCACGCGCGGCCCGGGGACCACAAAGATGTCCGAAGCCACCGCGAACACGGCGTGCCGCCGGACCGCCGCCAGCATGGGGTAGCGGCCCCAGAGCGTGACTACGGCGCGCTTACCGGCCTCGGTCACGCCCACGGTCTCGGCCATCTCGCCCATGTCGATGATCACCTCGGGGTTGCGCGCCAGCAACTCCTCCAGCGTAATCTTCGCGTAGGCGGCGGGGGAGCCGCGGAAGATGTTGTCCCCGCCGGCGATCTCGATCAGCTCGTTTAGGTAGGAGGCGCGGCCGGCGGCGATCAGATCCTCTATCCGGCCCGGCGCCCGGCCGACGATGAAGATAGCCCGCCGGCGCCCGAGGCGCGCCGTCCTGGCCCGTACGGCGTCGAGTGCGGCCTGGATGTCGCGGCACAGGGCCTCGGCCCGCGCCGGCACGCCGCAGGCGCGGCCGATCTTGCGGATGGATTCGAAGACGCCAGCCAGGGTAGCATCGTCAACCTCCAGCACCTTGAGCTGGAGCGACAGGAGTGGCTCGGAGCGGCGGACGCCGGTCGTCTCGGCGATCACCAGATCGGGCCGGAGCGCGATGATGGCCTCCAGGCTGGGGTTGAGGTAGTTGCCGATCTTCGGCTTCCTGGCGGCCTCGGGCGGGTAGTGGCAGAACGTGGTCACGCCGGCCACGCGGTCGCCGAGGCCGAGGGCGTAAAGCATTTCGGTGACGCTCGGCGAAGTGGAGACGATGCGTCTCGGTTCGGCGGCCGGCAAAATCACCGCGGAGGCGCAAAGAGCGCAGAGAAGGAAGGAGACAGGAGACAGGAGACAGGAGACAGAGCGGATGCGGCGGCGGCCTGCGGCCGCGCGCCTGAGCCAAGCGTCGGCATGGGTGCCGACGCGGCACCCTGGAGAGGGTGCGCTACGAGAGGGGATGTCGCGCACTACCATTCGAAACGCAGACCTCCGTGGATGCTCCGCCGGGCAGCCGGATAGCCGAGCACCTCTTCGTAGTAGCGGTTGAGCAGGTTCTCCGCCCGCACAAACGGCGCCAGGCCCTTCGTCAGCCGCAGCGAGCCGCTCACCCAGACGTTCTGGTAGCCGGGGTTGCGGGTGACGCCGAAGAGGTTGGTGTCCTGCCGCTCGCCCACCAGAGTCGCCCCGGCGTGCAGCATCCAGCGCCGCGGGGTCAGGCTCAGCGAGAGCGCCGCCGAGTTGCCGGGCCGCCGCGGCAACTCCTGTCCCACGCTCGCGTAGAGCGTATTCGGAGAATTCGACCGCGTGACCCGCGTCCACATGCGGGTGTAGGCCCCGGCCACCGACACCAGGGCGGTGATGCGGCCCTGCGCGGAGAACTCCAGCCCCCGCGCGCGGCTGGCCTGAATGTTCTGCCAGGTCGCGGGCTGAGGGAACGGCAGGAACACGAACGCGATCAGATCCTTGAAGGTGCTGTCGAAAGCGGAAGCGTCCGTGCGCAAACGCCGCCCGAACCACTCCTGGACGACGCCGGCGTCATAGCTCGTCGCGCGCTCCGGCTTGAGCGCGGGATTGCCCACGAAATACGGATCACGGGCGAAGTTCTGGAGCAGACTGGGGTCGGTGATGCCGATGCCGGCGCTGGCGCGCAGGTAGGTCGCCGACAACGCGCCGTGCTGGCCGCCGAGCCGGTAGCTGGCGGCCCCGCGCGGCGTCCACTTTGCGCCGAACGCGCTGTTTCGTTCGATGCGCGCGCCGGCGGACAGAAACAGGCGGCCGGCGACAGTCTGCTGCAGGTGCACGAAACCGGCGTGGTTGTCGCGGTCCACGCTGCGGCCGGTGATTTCCGCGTTCTGCCGCTCGTAGGTGTAGCCGAACACAGCGGTCCCGGCGCTGCGCGTGTACGTTCCCTGGTATTCGAAGTTCTTTCGCGAGCTGAGACTGAGGTACGGATCCGAGGGCCACAGATACACCGATTGCGTCACCAGCCGCAGGCCCGGCGGCACCGGCGCCGAGGGCGATGCCAGTCCCTCGAAATACACCCGAGGCACGGCGCCGTTCACGTCGCGCAGCCAGGCGCTCACGTCGAACGGACCCTCGCCAGTAGCATCGACGAACAGATCATGCGAGCGGTGGTATCCGAAGGACAAGCGCTCGAGAAAGCTCGGCCCGCGCACATCATCGACTCTTACGGAAACCAGCAAGTCGCGCGTGGCTTCATTCGCATCGAGATCGTAGA
>JBEKLW010000238.1:0-5002 GCA_050008815.1 Bryobacteraceae bacterium | reverse complement strand
GCTTCGCGCTCCCGATGCGGTGAGTTCAGCCGCGCTCGCGTCCGGACTCGATGCGGTACGCTCCGCCACGTGAGCATGCAGACACCAACCGCGCCGGAACGAGGCGATTTCATCCGTGAGATCGTGGCCGCCGACCTGCGCGACGGTAAGCACCAGACGATCGTCACGCGCTTCCCGCCGGAGCCCAACGGCTACCTTCACATCGGCCACGTCAAGGCGATCTCCATCAATTTCGGCATCGCGCGTGACTTCGGCGGCCGCTGCCACCTGCGCTTCGACGACACGAACCCGACCAAGGAAGAGCAGGAGTACATCGACCACATCCAGGAAGACATTCACTGGCTGGGGTTCGATTGGGGCGAGCACCTCTACTTCGCGTCCGACTACTTCGATCAGCTGTACGAATGGGCTGTGTACCTGATCCGGGCCGGCAAGGCCTACGTGGATGACCTATCGGCCGACGAGATCCGCGAGCACCGCGGCACGCTCACCGAGCCCGGCCGGCACAGCCCCTGGCGGGACCGGCCGATCGAGGAAAGCCTCGATCTCTTCGAACGGATGCGGAAGGGCGAGTTCCCCGACGGGACGCGCGTCCTGCGCGCCAGGATCGACATGGCCTCGCCGAACATCAACCTGCGCGACCCGGTGCTGTACCGGATCCTGCACGCCGAGCATCCGCGCACCGGCGACGCCTGGTCCATCTACCCGATGTACGACTTCGCGCACGGCCAGTCGGACGCGATCGAGGGCATCACGCACTCGCTCTGCAGCCTGGAATTCGAGATCCATCGACCCCTTTACGACTGGTTCATCGAGAACCTGCCCGTCCCTTCGAAGCCCCGCCAGATCGAGTTCGCACGGCTCAACATCACGTACACGGTCCTCTCCAAGCGTGTCCTGCTGCGCCTCGTCAATGACGGCTTCGTGCGCGGCTGGAACGATCCGCGCATGCCCACGATCGCGGGTATGCGCCGGCGCGGCTTCCCCGCCGAGGGCCTGCGCGACTTCGTGACCGGGGTCGGGGTGGCCAAGGCCGACAACGTCATAGAGTTCGGCCAGCTCGAGCACGCCGTTCGCGACGTGCTGAACCGGAAGGCCCCGCGCCGCTTCGCGGTCCTGGCGCCGCTGAAGGTAGTCATCGAGAACTACCCCGAGGGTCAGGTCGAGGAGATGGACGCCGTCAACAACCCGGAGGACCCTTCGGCCGGGAGTCGCAAGGTGCCCTTCACGCGCGAGCTGTGGATCGAGCGCGAGGACTTCATGGAGGAGCCTCCGGCGAAGTTCTTCCGCCTTGCCCCTGGCCGCGAGGTGCGGCTTCGCTCCGCGTACTTCATCACCTGCCGCGAGGTCGTCAAGGACGCGGCCGGCGAGATCGTCGAGCTGCGCTGTACTTACGATCCGGCCACGCGCGGCGGCGACTCGCCCGACGGCCGAAAGCCCAAAGCCACTCTCCACTGGATCTCCGCCGCGCACGCCATGGCGGCCGAGGTGCGGCTGTACGACCACCTCTTCAGCCGCCCGGATCCCGGAGCCGACGGCGACCTCTTCGCCGACCTGAGCCCCGACTCGGAGAAGGTGCTCCAGGGTTGCATGGTGGAGCCGGTTCTCGCCGAGCTGCCGGTGGGCGAGACGGTGCAGTTCGAGCGCCTCGGCTACTTCAGCCCGGACCCCGACTCGACGCCCGGCCACCCCGTCTTCAACCGCACGCTCACCCTCAAGGACACGTGGGCCAAGCTCCAGTCGCAGGGCGCGACGGGGTAGCTGGGGGCTCAACGCGCAGGAACGGGTGATCCGCCGGCCGATCGCTGGCTATGCTGACGGCTGGAGTCCGTTCCGTCAGGACGCCCATCCAGATTGAGAGGAGATCTGGTCATGGTCGAGGAGCCAGTTGGCCCGATACGGGAGTATCCCGTCAAGCTGATTGTCAACGATGAGCGCGCCGAAAGCCGGTTCTGGGGCCACCCCGTCCTCGGCGTCATGGTGAGGCTGTTGGCCCTGATACCGCACCTTCTCTGGATCGCCGTGATCGCGGTCCTGGGCTTGGCATGGATGCTGCTGATCGGCTGGATCCCGATCCTGCTGCTGGGACGAGTCCCGGGACTTCAGGCCGAGATATCCGAGGAGCTGGTCCATCGCAGCAGCCGGATCGCTGCCTACGCCCTCCTGCTGCCCGGCTACCCGCGGTTCGGAGTGGGGGAGCCGGGCCCTGTCGACGTGTGGTTCGATCTCGAGGGCGCACGGATCGATCGGTGGTGGGGCATTCCGCTGATCAGCCCGCTTGTCAGGCTCCTGGTGCTGATCCCGCACGTCATCGTCCTGCTCGTGCTCGGGTTCTTCGCGGCGGTCGTCTGGCTGTTCGTGTGGATCCCGATCTTCGTCAACGCGCGGATCCCCAACGTGGCGGTCAGGGTCTTCGGCTCGTTCCTGCGCTACCGGGCACGCGTCGCGTCGTACGCTTTCATGCTGCCGGTTCCGTACCCGCCCTTCACCCTCTAATGAACTCAAGGGAACGTCTGACCGATCTACACAGGGGAATCGAAAAGGAGCCCGAGGTCATCGGGCTCCTTCGATTGGCGTCGAGGTTAGTAGGACGAGCGGGGCTGGCTGCGGAAGCAGTCGCTGCAGTAGACCGGCTTCGCGCCGCTCGGGCGGAAGGGGACCTGGGCCTCGCGACCGCAGCTCGAGCATGTCGCGCTGAACATCTCGCGGGGACCGCGATCGTAGCCGCCGCTCGAATAGCCACCGCTCGAATAGCCACCGCTGTCGCCGGTTCCGCGTGACGCCTTGCGGCTTGCGCGGCACGGGGCGCAACGCGGCGCGACAACCTCAAGCACGTGGCGAGCCGGGCCATCAAGCTCCTCTTGCTGAGCAATTTCCTGACAATTGCCTCCGAACAGGTGTTCCAGTTCCAGCTCATCAACGTCCTGGCCCAGATGGCGTTCACGTATTTCCTTACTTACCTGATCATCCAGATGAAATTCCGCTGGCAGGTGGCGGCCGCAGCGGGGCTCTTGGTTTTCCACAGCGCTTTGTTCTTCATCTTTCCGGGACCGGAAGGACCCTTCTCCAAGGAAGGGAACATCGGGCAGGTTATCGACAAGTTTATCCTGGGGCGAAATTACTCTGAATACTATCTCACCATCAATTTCATCTGCAGCACGGTCACGACGCTCTTCGGAGCCTGGGTGGGCATGCTTTTGCGCACGGAGAAACCCATGGCGGAGAAGCTGCGGACTCTCGCCATCTCGGCGGTCGCCGCCTTCGCCGGCGGACTGGCGCTTTCGCTGGTCATTCCCAACGTCAAACACATCTGGACGGCCTCCTGGACGCTTTACAGCACCGGCTGGGTCCTGCTCATGATGCTGGCCTTTATCCTGCTCATCGACGTGGCGGGTTACAAGCGCGTCGCGTTCCCCCTCGTGGTGGTGGGGATGAACTCCATTTTCATTTATTCTTGCAGCTACCTGGCTCGCGGGTCCATCGATCACATGGTGCGCGCCTTCACCGGCGGCTACCAATTCATCGGCGCGCTTGCCCCCGTCGCCCAGCATTGCACCATCATGCTCGTCCTCTGGTATCTCTGCTACTGGCTCTACAAGCACAAGATCTTCATCAAACTTTGAGTTCGAAACTGGAAAATTGAAATTGGCCGGTTGGTGCAGACCCTCGCGCCTGCCGCCCTGGCATGGCGCCCACCAGCCCGCCGAACTGAGGCTTTGCGCCCGTCGGCAAAGACGGGTATGGCACGGTCGCCACAAACGCGGAGGCTCAGGAGGGGGCGCTAGTTTTCGCGGCGGCGCTTGATATCGATCTGGAGGCGCTTGATTTTCTGGTTGAGGGTGGAGAGGGGAATTTTGAATTTTTCGGCGGCTTCGGTCTGGCTCCAACCGGTTCGCGAGAGCATCTCGAGGATGACCCGCCGCTCATAGGATTCGATAATGTCAAAAAGCGAACGCCCCTCCATGTCCTGCAAAGTGAGCGCGGAACTGGGGTGTGAGCCGTTGGAGGAGAGCTGTTCGGGCAGCAGGTCGGGAGTGAGTTCCGGCGCCGAGGAGAGAACCACGGCGCGCTCCACGGCGTTTTCGAGCTCACGCACGTTTCCCGGCCAGTCGTAATCCATCATCAGCCGCATCGCCTCGGGAGTGAAGTGCAGCCCGCGCCGCTTGTTCTCCTCCTCGAATTTCTCCAGGAAATGTTCGGCAAGGAGCGGAATATCTTCCTTGCGCTCGCGCAGCAGGGGCAAGGGGATGGTAATGACGTTCAGCCGGTAGTAGAGGTCTTCGCGGAATTTATTCTCCTGCACGAGCCTTCTCAAGTCGGCATTGGTGGCGGCGAGAATTCGGACGTCCACCTTGATGGTTTCGGTGCCGCCCAGGCGCATGAATTCGCGCTCCTGGATGACGCGCAGCAGCTTCGTCTGCGTCTCCACTCCCACGGTGCCGATCTCATCGAAGAAGATGGTGCCCTGATCGGCCACCTCAAAGAGGCCGCGCTTGGTGGCGATGGCGGAGGTAAAGGCGCCTTTGACGTGGCCGAACAAGATGCTTTCGAGCAGGTCCACCGGCATCGAGCCGGTGTTCACGGGGACAAAGGGCCGGTCGGCGCGCGGGCTGGTGGCGTGAATCGTTTTGGCGACCAGCTCCTTCCCCGTGCCGCTCTCGCCCGCGATGAGCACGGTGGCCCGACTGGGCGCCACCTGGGTAATCAGGTCGAAGACCTTCTGCATCTTTTCGCTTTTGCCGATGATGTTGGGCAGACCGAATCGCTTCAGGGCGCGACGGAGTTGAACGTTCTCAACCTGCAGGCGGGACTTGTCGAGCGCGTTGCGAACCTCGAGCAGCAGCTTGTCGTTGTCCCAGGGCTTGGTGATGTAGCTCTCCGCTCCCTCGCGAGAGGCCTGGAACGCCATCTGGCTGGAGTCGTAGGCGGTGATCATGATGACGCCCACGTCCGGGCTCTCGCGGCGCAGGATTTTGAGCACTTCCAGTCCATTGCGGTCGGG
>JBEKLW010000237.1:0-5040 GCA_050008815.1 Bryobacteraceae bacterium | reverse complement strand
CCCGCGCCGTCCCGGTACTTCTTGAGCACCCAGCTCCGCACCGTCGCGCCCCGGTTCGACAGCACCACGCGGTACAGGCTGGTGTCGATGACGACGGTTTCTTCCTGGCTGGCCGCCACTGCCCTCACCGGCGCCGGCTTCCGGGCCGCTCGCTTCCCCGGCGCCCGCTCGGGGACTGCCGCGGGTGCGGCTGCTGGCTCGGCGGCCGCGCTCGTTGCCGGCTGGGCCGGCTTCGCCGCTGGCTGCTGCTGCGCTGCGGGTGCTGGCGCCGGCGGCGCGAAGCGCTTGTAGAAATACGGGCTCAGGAACAGCACCGCGCCCATGGCCAGGAACGCCACCACCAGGCGCCATTGCATCATCGGCTCGGGCGGGGGCGTGAGTGAACCCTTGGTGTCGGGCATGTGTCTATTTGGATGGATCGGACGTCAGCGGAACGGGATCGAAGCCGCCGGCGTGGAAGGGGTGGCAGCGCAACAGGCGCCGCAGGCCTAGCCAGACGCCCCGCGCCGCCCCGTACCGCTCCACCGCTTCGCGCATATACTCCGAGCAGGTGGGATGGAATCGGCATGCTGAAGGCAGCAGCCAGGAGATGTACGCCTTGTAGAACCGCAACAGGCCCACCATCACGCTTTGCATCGCGAAAACAGCCTCTCGACCTCGCGCGCCAGTTCCGCGAAGGGCGCCGCCAGGCCCGCCCGGCGCGGGTTGATCACGATGTCCCACTGCGGTTCCAGCCGGGGAAGCTGAAGCCGAACCGCCTCCCGGATCCGACGTCTCAGCCGGTTCCGCGCCACCGACTTGCCCAGCGCCCGCGGCGTCGTGAATCCCACCCGCGGCCCTCCCGCCTCGGCGCGCCGCAGGCAGAACGCCGCAAAGTACGGCCCGCTGAACCGCGTGCCGTCGTCGTACACCCTCCGGAAGTCCGCGGATCGCAAGATTCGGACGCTCTTCGGAAATCGGAATGTCCCCTTGGCGGCGTCGATCGGATTACTTCGCGTTCGCGTAACGAACCGCGCGCTCGTCGCTGACAGTCAGCTTCCAGCGCCCCTTCGCCCGGCGCCGTGACAGAACGGCCCGGCCGTCCTTCGTCTTCATCCGTGCGCGGAAGCCATGCGTCTTGGCCCGGCGGCGATTATTCGGCTGAAATGTGCGTTTCGGCATTGCTCTGATTCACCAGGAACGGAGGCCACATCGGCGCCTGGAGCGCCCCCGACCACAAGAATGGCTTCGAGACCTGAGCTCCGCGAATCTAGAGTATACCAGGGGGCCGTCTGCCCGCGCCACCGCGGCCGCAATCCGTCCAACGGCGGCGTCCTTGCCACCGAGAAGCGCCCATCCCGGCATGGCAGCCTGGAAAGACCGCTCCACGCCAGGGCTGGCGGCTCAACCCAAACCACGACCGTGGTGAGAAGAGCGGGTTAGACGTGGACCAGCGTCTGCCGGCGGGGTGCATGCGATATGCCGGTCAGGATGCCAGAATAGTAGTCCTGGCTCAGATCCGGCGCAGAAGCCAGAAGACGTTGGGTGTACCCGCACATCACACATGGGAATGAGCAAAGACGTTGTAATCGGCATCGACAGCAGCACCACCGCCACCAAGGCGATTGCCTGGGAGCGCCACGGCGCGATGGCCGGGCTCGGGCGCAGCCCCATACCCCTTGCCAGCCTCGCCAACAACCGGTATGAGCAGGACCCGGAGGACTGGTGGTCGTCAGCCTGCAAGGCATTGCGGGACTTGTTGCAGCAGGTAGCGCCCGAGCGCGTCGCCGCCGTGGCGATCTCGAACCAGCGGGAGACCTTCGCACCGCTGGGGCCGCACGGCGATCCGGTGCGTCCCGCCATCGTGTGGCTCGACCAGCGGTGTGAACAGGAAGTGGCCTGGCTCACCGCCAAGGTCGGCCACGACAAGATTCATCGAATCTCGGGAAAGCCACCCGACATGGCGCCGGTAGCGTACCGGATTGCCTGGATGCTGCGCCGGGAACCGGAACTGTTCCGCGCCACCGCCATGTTTGTGGACGTGCATGCTTACCTGGTGTGGCGGCTCACTGGCGCGTTTCGAACGAGCTGGGCCAGCGCGGACCCGCTGGGCCTTCTGGACATGGAGAAGAAGGCCTGGTCTCAGGAGGTGATGGACGCGCTGGATCTGCGCGCGGAGCAACTGCCGCAACTGACAGCCCCCGGAAGCGTGGTAGGTGTGGTCAGCGAATCCGCTGCCGCCGCCACCGGGCTCGCCCCGGGCACGCTGGTAGTCGCCGGTGGCGGCGACGGGCAGGCTGCGGGGCTGGGCGTCAACGCGCTCACTCCGTGGCGCGCCTATCTGAATCTCGGCACCGCGGTGGTTTCGGGCACTTACTCTCCCGAGTATCGTACGGGCACCGCCTGGCGCACAATGGGGAGCTGCTCGGGCGAGGGTTACTACTTCGAGACGAGCTTGCGGGCGGGAACCTTCCTCCTGGATTGGTTTGTGCACCAGATCTGCCAAGCGCCCCATGGAGACCGCGGCATCTACGAAAGGTTGGAAGCCGAAGCGGCGAACGCTCCCATCGGCAGCCACGGGCTGCTGACCTTGCCCTACTGGGGCGCCGTGATGACGCCATATTGGGACCCGCAAGCTCGGGGATGCCTGGTAGGTCTCACCGGATCCCACCGCCTTGGCCACATCTATCGATCTCTGTTGGAGGGGATCGCGCTGGAACAGGCCCTCGTCACCGGCATGGTCGAAGAGCAGACCAACGTCCGGGTCAGGGAGTTCGTCGCGATTGGCGGCGGCGCCGCCAGCGACTTATGGTGCCAGATCATCGCGGACGCTTCCGGCAAGGTTGTCCGGAGATCCAAGACGGTTGAAGCATCCAGCCTGGGCGCGGCCATTTGCGCGGCAGTGGGCGCCGGTTGGTTTCCGAGTGCGGCGGCCGCGGCGCAGGCGATGAGCTGCGAAATCACCCGCGAAACGGAGCCCTGCCCGGAACACTCCGCAGCTTACGCCGAGCTGCTGGGGATCTACCGGGAAATCTATCCGCGGTTGCGCGAGACGTTCTCCAAGCTGGCGCGATTCACGGCGCGGGACTGAGCGCCGCCAGCGCTCAAGGCTGCTCCAGACGGCGCGCCACCCCGTCCGCCGCTTCCCCCCTGCAAGCGAGCAGCGGTTCCAGGTGCGCCACCAGCTTGACGCGCTGCGCCTCGCTGCCGGAGAGCGTGGTGGCCAATTGCCCCAGCCGTAGGTACCCCCCAGGCCCACTGGGGCCAGTACGTAAACGGTACGTACCAGTACGTGCCATTTCTGTCAAACAGGCGATTTCGAACTCTATAATGAATAATTGCTGTGGGATCCGACGGCCAGTTGGCCGAGGTCGAGACTAAGACTGCGCAAAGCGCATTGGAGAAGTGGATGAGATACAAGTACATTCTTTTGGCGATCATGGTTTTGCTGCCTGCCCTGGCCCAGTCCGGCTGGGCGACGACAATCTGGCTGGAGTCGGACCACGGAGATGCCGGCAGGTTTCCCTGGACCGCTCAAGTGACCGTAGGTTCGGGCGTTTTGGACGAGATTCGGGGCAGGATCGCGGTGGAGGATGGCGTTGACATGTACCTCATCTCGATCACCGACCCGGATGGTTTTTCGGCCAAGGCCACAACCATCACGGACGCTTTGGGAGATCCGCAACTGTTCCTGTTTGATCAAGACGGGTACGGGGTGGAAGCCAACGATGACCGCTCGGCTACCAATGCTCTGCCCTGGTTGAGGGCCGGGAATCCCCATAGTCCGACTACACCGGGACTGTATTACCTGGCCATCAGCGCGTACGATAACGATCCGAGAAGCAAGGGAAACGGCCCGCTGTTCCCCAATGGCAAGACGGGAATCGCGGGGCCGAACGGCCCTGGGGGGGCGTTCACGGTCGACGCCTGGACCAACGATGGTACGGACACAGGCAGGTACCGAATTCAGCTGACTGGAGCTGAGTTTGCGGTACCGGAACCCGCAACCGTGGTGCTGCTGGCCGCCGGCCTGGCCGCCTGGTTCCTTCGCCGACGGCTGTCACGGTGACGCTGCCGGCGATCGCGCCGTTTTCTGGGTCCTGAAACCTGAACTGGCTCCCAGGTGACCGCCGGCGCAAGCGTCTCTGCACGCTTCCGCCGGCCTGCTCGCTGCTGGAGAGCCCAGTTTCAAACCACTCCCCGGTCATCCAATGGCAGGACAGCGACCTTTGGAGCCGTGAATCGTGGTTCGAATCCATGCCTGGGAGCCATTGCTAAGCGGTGATACCTGTTGCTCCCTACCGCTACCGAGTGATATCGATTGCTAACGGGAACTGGGCTCATTCCCACGGCCCGTGGGCGGGCCAGTGAGCCTTAAACGGTTTCTCATTTGCGGCCGCTGCCAGCAGTGGGAATGAGAAGCGACGAACTTCGCCAACGAGCTTTTCGAGGTCGCCGGGCTCTTCGGGGAAACGGCTCCGGCGCAGGAATGCGCGCCATTGGGTCGCTCTCGCTGGATCGGCATAGAAGGCTTGCGTGAGGCCGATTGGCTCGGCTTCGATTCTCGTACCTCGGTGCCGGAAGGTGGCGACGATCGCCTCGATCAGGTGCCCGGCTTCGAACGAGTACATGCGGGACAGAAGGGCGAGGTCATAGTAATCCTTCATCCGGCTGTTCAGCAGGCCGAGTTTGGTGAGGGCATCGAGCTTTTCGGCGATAACGCTCCCTTTGGGATAGGCCTGGAGCACAGGAGCAGGGAAATCGAGCAACGTCGGATACTCTACCTCTGTTGGCCCCGGAACCATGACGTCCCCAAAGCCGATATCGATCTGCATGGGGATTCGCGCCTTTGCGAGCGTTGCGTGGAACCTGACTCGGATGCCCTCGTAGTCCGCGCCCTCTTTGATTCGGCTGACCGCGATCGAAGCACGATTGAATTCGATGCCGTCCGGTTCAGTGGCCACCTCGCACACCCCGCTGACAAGCCCAGCGATGTGGTCCAACTCGTTACTTGTCCTTCCGGCGAGATCGATGTCCATGGTTGGCCGCGAGAGAGGCGCC
>JBEKLW010000236.1:0-5043 GCA_050008815.1 Bryobacteraceae bacterium | reverse complement strand
GGCGTTGTAGGTGGAGTAGTAGTAGGCCGCGTTCTCGACGCCGCTCACCAACACCGGCTCCCAGGCCTGGACCACGCCCAGGCGCCTCCGCCGGCCGCGAATGGCCGATTCCTCGGCGCCGACGAGCTTGGCCAAGTAGCGGTCGGCGAAGCCGTCCTTCTTGGCCCGCACCAGCAGCTCGTCCGGCAGGGGCTGGCCGCGGTAGCGCAGGATCTCCTCCTCCAGGTCCACCAGCTCCTTCATCTGGTCGATGAACCAACGCTTCAAGTACGTGATCTCGCAAATTAGGCCGGGATCGGCCCCCTTGCGTAGCGCCTCGTAGATGACGAACTGCCGCTCGCTGGTGGCCTCCCGCAGCAGGTCCAGGAGCTGCGGGAGCGAACGCTGGTTGAAATCCTTGGCAAAGCCCAGCCCGTACCGCCCGATTTCGAGCGAACGGATGGATTTCTGCAGGGCTTCCTTGTACGTCCGGCCGATGCTCATGACCTCGCCGACGGCGCGCATCTGCGTGCCCAGCTTGTCCTCGGCCCCCCGGAACTTTTCGAACGCCCAGCGCGCGAACTTGACGACCACGTACTCCCCGGAGGGCGTGTATTTCTCTAGCGTCCCGTCGCGCCAGTAGGGGATCTCATCCAGGGTCAGGCCGGCGGCGAGCATCGAGGAGACCATGGCGATGGGGAAGCCGGTCGCCTTGGAAGCCAGGGCCGAGGAGCGCGAGGTGCGGGGATTGATCTCGATGACCACGACCCGCCCGGTCTGGGGGTCGTGTGCGAACTGCACGTTGGTCCCGCCGATCACCTGGATGGCTTCGACGATTCGGTAGGACATCTCCTGCAAGCGCGCTTGCAGCTCCGGCGCGATGGTGAGCATGGGCGCCACGCAATAGGAATCGCCGGTGTGAATCCCCATCGCGTCCACGTTCTCGATGAAGCAGACGGTGATCAGTTGGTTCTTGGCGTCGCGGACGACTTCCAGCTCCAGCTCCTCCCAGCCCAGCACCGATTCCTCGACCAGGATCTGCCCCACCAGGCTGGCGGCGATCCCGCGGCTGGCCACCACCTGCAGCTCCTCGACGTTGTAGACCAGGCCGCCGCCGGTGCCGCCCAGCGTGTAGGCGGGACGGATGACCACGGGGTAGCCCAGGCTGGAGGCGATCAGCTCGGCTTCCTCGACCGAGTAGGCCGGCGCGCTGCGCGGCATGGGGATGTCGAGCCGCTGCATCGTCTCCTTGAAGGCGATGCGGTCTTCGCCCCGCTCGATGGCGTCGGCCTGGACGCCGATCACCTGAACGCCGTAGCGCTCCAGGATCCCCTCCCGGTGGAGCTGCGCGCACAGGTTCAGCCCGGACTGGCCGCCCAGGTTGGGCAGCAAGGCATCCGGCCGCTCCTGGGCGATGATCTCGGTCACGCTCTTCAGGGTCAGGGGCTCGATGTAGGTGACGTCCGCCATGCCGGGGTCGGTCATGATGGTGGCCGGGTTCGAGTTGACCAGAACGATCTCATAGCCGAGCTTGCGCAAGGCCTTGCAGGCCTGCGTCCCGGAGTAGTCGAATTCACAGGCCTGGCCGATGATGATCGGCCCAGACCCGATGATCATGACCTTCCTGATGTCAGTCCGTCTGGGCATGGAAACAGTTCCGAAGAAACAGATACCAGGAGCATGATTGCACAGAATCCGTGGCTTCGCTGGCGAGCCATTTCGGGCCGACGGGTCGGACCGCGGGCGCCCGGTGGGCTGCCCTGTCCGGCTGTAGTCCGAGTCGCGCAACCCCGTTCACGAGACTGCCACGGCCGGATCGGCCTGCTGCTCAGCGACTTGCGCTCCACGGGACGCTGGCGCGCGGCCCGTAGGTGTACCCTGTCTGGTATGGCACGACGCTACCTGCTCTCCATCGACGGCGGGGGAATCCGTGGCATCATACCCGCCTGCCTGCTAATGAAACTCGAGGAGACTACCGGCCGGGCAACGCGGGAGACGTTCTCCTTCGCGGCGGGTACCTCGACCGGAGCGCTGCTGAGCGCCTGTGTGGCGGCCGGCATCCCGGCCGCGCGCATCCTCGACCTGTACCTGCGCCGGGGCCGCGAAATCTTCAGCCCGCGCGCACCTTGGAACAAGATCAAGCGCCTGGCGACCGGCACGATGTACTCGATCGGGAAACTGCGCCAGGTTCTCTCCGAGGAGTTCGGCCCGGCAAGCGCCTGGAAGCTGAACGACTCCCCCATCGACTTGCTGCTGACCGCCAAGGGCCTGGACGGCACGCCCTGGTACTTCGTCAAGGACAAGCCGGCGAACTCGCGGGTGACCGGGGGGCTCGGCCTTTTGGACTGCGCTACGGCCTCCGCGGCCGCGCCGACCTACTTCGACCCGTGGAAGTTCGCCAGCGCACCCCCCCTGGGGACGCTGGTCGACGGCGGTGTCGGGGTGACCGGCAACCCGGTTTACCAGGCCTGCGTCGAGGCCTTCTGCTACACCCGTGAGTACAGCCCGGACGAGACCACGGTCGTCTCGCTGGGCACCGGCCGCTTCCCGCACAAGGACAAGCAGCCCTGCACGCTTCTGGGATGGCTCGAGTGGGTGCTGGCAGAGCTGCTACGGTCTCCCGGCGAGCAGCAGACCGAGATCGTCTACCGGCAGTTCCCGCAGTCGCTCCTCTACCGCCTGGACGCCGACATCGGCAAGCTCGATCCAGCGCTCAAGGGTCCCATAGACATGGATGACGTCGAGGCGATTCCGAAACTCGTCGAGTACGGCCGAGAGTTCGCGGCGTTGGTTGACTGGCCGGCGATCCTCGACGGCAGCGACCGTTCCTTCCGGGTGACGGACAAGACGACGAATTGGGTGCAGTACAAGCGGGCCTGAGCGCCGCCGGCGCCACGAAGGCGCTCGGATAGGCCTGCATATCTCCCTTTCGGTGACGCCGGTTCTCGTCTGGGCCCATCGCTGCCTGCGCCGCGGCGCGGTAAAGTGGTGGACTGAGCAACACGGCCACGAGGAGGTCGACGATGACTTGCAGCAGGTTTCTGCTTTCGCCGGTACTGGCGCTCATGATTGCGGCCCTGGCATTCGGCGCCGGTGTCACGGGCAAATGGACGGCTTCGTTCGACACACAGATCGGAGTCCAGAACTACACCTACAACTTCAAAGTGGACGGCAGCAAGCTGACCGGCACGGCCAAATCGCAGTTCGGTGAAACCGCGATCACGGAGGGCACGGTAAACGGGGACGATATTGCTTTCGTCGAGAGCCTCGACATCCAGGGTCAGCCGCTGCGCATCGAGTACAAGGGCAAGGTCACGGGCGACGAGATCAGGTTCACTCGCAAAGTGGCCGATGTCGCCACCGAGGAGTTTGTGGCCACGCGGGCCAAGTAGCAGAGAGCCGGGCCGGCCCTCATCCTCTCCTGGCTTACAGGAACGCCTTGATCAGCCGGGCCTGGATGTCCTTGAGGTTGCCATGGGCGGCATCGAGCTCGGCGATCTTGTCGCGCAACTGGCGGAGCAACTGCGTGCGCTCGATGGCGCTGTTAATCACCAGCAGCAATTGGGCGTTATCCCAGGGCTTCTCCAGGTACTGGTAGACGCCGACCTCGTTGATCGCCTGTATGGCGCTCTGCTTGTCGGCGTGGCCGGTCAGCAGTATCCGCGCGGCCTCCGGCTGAAGCCGCTTGGCGTGGGCCAGCAACTGGACACCGTTCAGCTTGGGCATGAGGATATCGGTGACCACCACGTCCACGGGGTGCGTCTCCAGGTGCTTGACCGCTTCCTCGGGGTCGGTGAAGCCGTCGATCCTGTAATCTGTTTCCAATTGCAGGTAAGCCCTGATGCTGATCACCACCATCTCTTCGTCGTCAACCACTATCACCACCGGCTGTGTGTTAGTCTCCATGTTTCCTGCCTCGCTCGGTTGGGACGCGGACGTGGAAAGTCGTGCCTGCGCCCGGCTGGCTCTCGAAATCGATGGCGCCGCCGTGAAGCTCGACAACGATGTCTTGCGTGATGGACAGGCCGAGGCCCGCCCCTTCACCGGATGGCTTCGTGCTGAAGCCGGAAGTAAAGATCTTGAGCCGGTCTTCCGGCTGGATTCCCCGGCCCGTGTCGGAAACAGAGACGTGGATGTATCCGCCTTCGGCGAGCGTCCGGACCGTGACCGTTCCCTGGCCTTCGATCGCCTGCCCGGCATTCACCAGTAGGTTCAGGAACGCTTGGCCGAGTGGCCCGGGATAGCACTCGATCGCGGGAAGTTCGCCGTAGTCCCGTTCCACGGTAATGCGATTGCGGTAGGTCCACTCGGCCACCTTTAGGGCATTCTCGATCAGATCGTTGACCTGAGCGGTCCCAAGATCCCCGCGGGCGGCGCTGGAGAAGTCACGCGCGCCACGGACTACCGCGGCCAGGCGCTCGCAAGCGATTTTGTCAACCGCCGCCAGATCGGTCATGGTCTCGACGATGCTCGCCGCCTCGGCGCTGTTGCCAACCAGTTTTCTCAGAGCATCGAGCGAACGCCGCTCCACCTCGTTGTTGGACCGCAGCGATCCGATCGGAGTGCTGATCTCGTGTACCAGGGCTGCCAGCAACTGACCCAGGGAAGCCATCTTGCGGGCCTCGGCCAGCTTGGCGCGGGCCGCTTCCAGTTCCCGCCGCAACTCCTCCGGATCCGCTGTGCTCATCGTCCGCACCTATGACGGCTGCTCCATCAGCTTCCGAAACCGCTTGACCAGCGTCGAGAAGATCGACGAGGCGATCTCCATGTTATCGGAGAGCAGGTCGAAGAAGTCGTCGCGGCTGATACGCAGCACCCGCGTGTCTTCCGCCGTCGTCGCGGTGACTGGACTGGGGTCTTCGTCAAACAGCGCCCACGAGCCCAGCACGTCGTACTGGCGGGCCGTGTGAAGCGTCTGACCGTTGCGCCTGATCTCGACGGCGCCCTCGACGATGACGTACAGTGAGTCCAGCGGGCGGCCGGGCTCCAGGATTGTCTTCCCAGGCAGGTAGCGCTCTTCCTTGGCGATCTGCGCGATGCGGGCGAACTGGCTGGGCTGGAGGT
>JBEKLW010000235.1:0-6946 GCA_050008815.1 Bryobacteraceae bacterium | reverse complement strand
CTGCCCGCTCCCTTCGCGCCCGCGCAGGAAGGTCCGGCGCCGGAGTTCAGCTTGTCCCGTCCCAGCGGACCCGCCCGCCCGCGTCCGCCCCGCAAGTACAAGGTTCAACCGCCCAACCACGTGCCCGACGACGAGCTGCTGATCCGTTCGCTAGGGCAGATCAAGGAGGGGCCTTGGTACCGGCTGCGCGGGATGGCCCAGGTGGAGACCTCCACGGTCCTGCTCCGGGCCGACGAGATCGACTACAACGAGGACACCGAGTATGCCGAGGCGCGCGGCCACGTCTACCTCCAGCACTTCGAGGGCGGCGAGGAGCTGTGGGCCGAGCGCGTCGAGTACAACCTGGCTGAGGAGACCGGGAAGTTCTACCAGGTTCGCGGCTCGGCGCCGCTGGCCCTCCCCGTGCGGCCGCACCTGCTCAGCTCAAGCAGTCCTTTCCATTTCGAGGGCAAGTGGGCGGAACGACTGAAGGAAAAGTACCTCGTCCATGATGGTTTCATCACCGACTGCCGGATGCCCACGCCGTGGTGGATTCTGCGCGGGCCGCTCTTCGATGTGATCCCCGGCGACCGCGCCATCGCCTACCGGAGCATCTTCTGGCTTCGACGGGTGCCGATTTTCTACTCGCCCTTCTTCTACAAATCTCTCCAGAGGCAGCCGCGCCGCAGCGGCTTTCTGACGCCCAACCTCGGCAACAGCTCGCGGCGCGGGAAGATGGTTGGCGCCGGCTACTTCTGGGCCATCAACCGCAGCTACGACGCCACCTACCGGGCGCAGTACTTCACCCAGAGCGGCCTCGCGCATACGGTCGACTTCCGCGGCAAGCCCAGAGAGGGAACGGATTTCAACGCCTACCTGTACGGCGTCCCCAACGGCGGGGTGAAGACCGGCAACACGATCCAGAAGCTGAGCGGCCTGGTCGTCTCCGCCGAGGGCCGCTCGGACCTGGGCGGCGGCTTCCACGCGCGGGCCGAAGTGAACTACTTGAGCTCATTCGCTTTCCGGCAGGCCTTCACGGAAACGTTCAGCGAGGCCATCTCCTCCGAGGTCCACTCGCTCGGCTCCGTCTCCCGCCAGTGGTCCACCTACAGCCTGGACTTCGTCCTACAGCGCCTGGAGAACTTCCAGAGCACCGCGCCCAACGACACCATCGTGATCCGCAAGCTGCCGGAGGTGGAGTTCTCCAGCCGCGACCGGCGGCTGTGGCGCAACCTTCCGATCTGGATCTCCTGGGAATCGAGCGGCGGTCTGCTCTATCGCAAGCAGATCGGCTCTCAGACCCGAAACTTCGTGGAACGCCTGGACCTCTATCCGCGCGTGACCACGGCGCTGCACTGGAAGGACTGCAGCCTGGTTCCGAGCTTCGCTATCCGGGAAAGCCATTACGGGGAGAGTCAGGAGGGGTCCAGCATCATCGGCCACAACATCAACCGCAGCGCGCGCGAGTTGGAAGTCGATTTGATACTGCCATCGCTGGCTCGTGTCTACGACAGCCCGAAGTGGCTTGGCGACAAGATCAAGCACGTCATCGAGCCTAGCGCCAACTATCGCTACGTCACCGGGGTGGACGACTTCGACCGCCTGATCCGCTTCGACGAAACCGAGCTGTACTCGAACACCAACCAGGTAGAGATCTCGCTCATCAACCGCATCTATGCCAAGCGCGGCGACTCGGTCCAGGAGGTCCTCTCCTGGCAGCTCAAGCAGGACCGCTATTTCGACCCCACCTTCGGCGGCGCCGTCGGGGGCGCCTGGTGCGGCCAGCCGGAGTGCCGCAACGTGGTGTTGAGCTCGATCGAACTGTCGCCCTACGCCTTTCTGGACGGCCCGCGCCACTACTCCCCGGTGGCCTCGATCTTGCGGGTGAACCCCAAGCCGGGCTTCGGCGTGGAATGGCGCTCGGACTGGGATCCGCTGCGCAGCAAGGTGGTCAACAACAGCATCAGCGCGGACGCGCGGTTCGGCCTCTACTATGTCTCGATCGGCCACAACAGCCTGCGGACCGTGCCGGCGCTAGCGCCGAACACCAACCAGTTCCGCGGCGTGTTCATGATCGGCAACGAGAACCGGCGCGGCTGGAACGCCGCCTTCAACACCATCTACGACTTCCGCATCGGCGCCATGCAGTTCGCCACCACCCAGGTGACCTACAACACGGACTGCTGCGGCTTCAGCGTTCAATACCACCGCTTCAGCTTCGGCACGCGCAACGAGAACCAGTTCCGGGTGTCGTTCGTGGTGGCCAACATCGGTTCCTTCGGCACGCTCAAGAAGCAGGAGCGCCTGTTCTGACGGCCAAGGGACAGTTGGCCCCGCCAGCCCGGATGTTTCACCACGATCGTAGCGAGGCGCGATGAGAGGGCTCGAGATACAAGGCGCGCGACGGTCGGCGCCCGGAGGTCCGTTACGGATCGAGGACGCCGGCCCAGCGCAACTTGAGTAGATGCGGCTCTATCGCGCGCCGCAGCAGGTTGTTGGTGAGAAATGCGGGCTCAAGGCGGGCTCAATGGCGTTTCCAAGGGAGAACGTCCCATTCTCCATCGGCGCGTCGCCTCGGGAATATTGTCGTAGAGGCTCCGGCGCCGTCTACGATGGTCACGAAGACTCTGCGAATACGCTCGCGTTCGACTCTGGCTCTTATGCGAGGCCAGAGCCGCGTGACCTCCTGTCCCAGGCAAGACTGGTCTGCGATAAGGCAGTCTGTCAGATAGGCGAGCCGGAGCACTCTCGCTGGCGGGTGCTGGTAGTCTTGGATCTCGTTGCGCAACACTCTGACTTGGGAACCATCGTCAAGCGTCCAAGTCTCACCCACCTCAGCCAGCGGGCGACGCCTGAGCGTGAACCCACCCCGCCATTTGCCGCCGGCAGCAAAGACGCTGGCTTCGAGGACGAAGGTGTCCTGGCCGGAGCCCCAGCGAGCGGCATAAATGGCCTGGTCGCTACCATCCGACGCACTCCACCCGTAGACATATGTGGCTACGGGATGTTTCGAAACGACGGCAGCGACGAGCTCCCCTAGTGCGCTGAGAATCTCCTGCTTGGAACGACGCGACAGATACACCTCGATGCCCCACAGACCGGTGCCTTCTTGAGGAGGAGCGACGGAAGTGGAAAAACCTGCCTCGAAATCGAGATAGCCTGCAACGCGGCCGGTCTTGGAGCAGCGGTCGATCACCGCGTTCAGTTTCGTAAGGTCAGCGAATTCGCACGGCAGGACAGGAGCCTCTGGCCATTCTCTTGTGATGGTGCTCCGATCAAGCTGCCGCCAGTTCAGCGAAACAACGTTCTTGAGCCTCTCAGGCATCGCTTCGAGGCTGATGCAGGCACAATCGCGTTTCTGCGCGGTGCGGTCGCGCGCAGACGCCGTGAGACCGGCCACTGCGAGAATGCCTAGGGCTGCCAGGCGGTATCGCATCCGCTCCATTCTACACATCGCCCGCATCGGTTCAACACATGCGGGCAGACTATCGTCGTCGGGGGGGCTTTGAAGATGGAGGGGGAGCTAGGCGCGCGGGCCCATGGCTTCGTCGAGGAGCAGACGGAATTGCTCGCTCTTCTGTTCCACCCGCTGTTTCAGCGCGTTCAGCTCGTCCTCGAGCGTACGCAGCCGGTCGGCCAGGTGCAGACAGGCGAGCACGGCGACGCGCAGCGAATCGGCGCTGGCGGAGCGCGCGGCGATGGTGTTCATCAACTGATCGACGCTGTCGGCCAGATCCTGGACTTCCCGCGGGTCCCCGGACGCACGGAGGGTATAGGTCTGGTGGAAGATGGTGACCTGGACGGATTGTCGGTCGTCGGGGGCGGGCACGGCTAGCCGGCGCTGAGCGAGTCGATCTGGCCGAGCAGCTTCTCGACCCGGCCGCGCACCTGCTGGCGTTCCGTGCGCAGGCTCCGGATCTCCTCGGCCAGGCTAGTAAGTTGCTGCTTGGCGGCGGAGGCCTCGCGCAGGGCGGCTTCGCGCTCGGCCAGCGCAGCTTCCTTCTCGCGGCGCAGCCTCGCGACTAGGTCGATGGCCTGCTGGATTCGCTCTTCCAGCGCGGCCAGCGAGTCGGCTTGCTGTTCGGTGAGTTCCATGGCTAACTCCCGGCCGCCAGTGCGGCGTTGGCCCGCTCGACGAGCTGGCGGAAGGCGCCGTCATCGGCCGCCGCCATCTCCGCCAGGACCTTCCGGTTCAGGTCGATGCCGGCCTTCTTCAGGCCCGCCATGAACTTGCTGTAGGAGATACCGGCCTCGCGGCAGCCGGCGTTGATGCGGGTGATCCAGAGCGCGCGGAAGTCCCGCTTGCGCCTGCGCCGGCCCACGTAGGCATAGCGCAACGCCTTGTCGACCGCGTCCTGCGCCGCGCGGTTCAGCTTGCTCTTGGTGAGAAAGTATCCGGAAGCGGCCTTGAGGGTCTTGCGCCGGGTGGCGCGCCGCTTCGTTCCTCGTTTGACTCTGGGCACGTTTTCCTCCTTGGGCTGGGCTCAGGGCGGAACGGGCACGTGCCGCGCGCTCCGTCCGCACCTGTTTCAACGCCGGCCAGCGGCTGCTCGAGCTAGTAGGGCAGCATCCGCCCGACGGTGGGCGCATTGGCCGGGTCCACCACCACGCTCTGCGTGAGCTTGCGCTTCCTCGAACGGCTCTTCGACGTCAGGATGTGACGTGCAAACGCGTGATGGCGAACGATCTTGCCAGTGCCGGTCTTCTTAAAGCGCTTGGCCGCGCCCCGATGCGTCTTCAATTTCGGCATGGATCTACTCTCTCCAGTGACTTCTGAGAGACCGTTTCTTCCTCTCAGGACGCCCGGCTTCCGTGCCGGAGGCGCCCTGCCGCGCAGTCAGCGCTGGGTTTCTCGAGACAGGCTTCGACTGGCTTGCTGCTCGAAACCATCACAGTATAGCACGGCCGGCCCAAGGGCCTATGGCGCGGGCGCGCGGGAGGCGTTATAATGTATGTGATAACGCATGCAAGCCATCAAGATCCGCCGCATCGGCAATTCGCTGGGCGCCACGCTGCCCCGGCACGTCCTCCAGCGGCTGAACGTCTCCGAAGGCGAGACCGTGTTCCTCACTGAAACGCCGCAAGGCTTCGCGCTGACGGCGTACGATCCAACCTTTCACGCAGCTATACAGGCCTTTGAGCGGACGAGGAAGAAGTACCGCAACGCGCTGCGCGCTCTGGCCAAGTGAAAGAGCCCCGCTGGATCCCGGCCCCCGCCGCTCTGGCCATCCACGCCGAGCTGATGGCGGAGCATGGGGGCGCCGCCGGTGTGCGGGATGAGAATGTTCTCCAGGCGACGCTGGCGCGTCCGCGCAACCTGCACGCGTACGCGCGGCCGTCGCTGTTCCATCTGGCCGCCGCCTACGCCTTCGGCTTCGCACGGAATCATCCCTTCGTGGACGGCAACAAGCGAATGGCCCTCGCCGCGCTGGACGTGTTCCTTCGGATGAACCGCTACGAACTGGCGGCCGATGAGCCGGAGGCAGCCTCGACTATCTGGGCGCTGGCCGATGGGCGCGTTAGCGAAGCCGAGTTGGCGCAGTGGATCAAGCGGAACACCAGGAAGACCGCAGAGTGACTAGCCTACCCGCCGTGGGCCTCCTGCCACTGTTCGAGCCAGGCCATCTGGACGGCTTCGAGCTGGCCTTCGGTGGAGGCGTGCGGATCGTCGCGGAACCCTTCCAGATGCGTGATCCACTTGTGCAAGTCGGTGAAGCGGACGCCGAGCGGGTCTTTGTCCGGGAATTCCTCAAACAGCGCCAGCGCGATGTCTTCGGTGTCCTCCCAGGTCAGCGGCCGCATCGGGGGTATGCCTCGTCGACAAGTTCACTGAAACGCCCAAGCGTCGGCACCAGTGCCGACGCGGCACGCATGAGTGCGTGCGCTACGGCGCTTTCTACGCGCCCAACCGTCGGCATAAGTGCCGACGCGGCACGCAAGTCCGAAACGGATCCAAACAACGGAAGTGCGTGCGCTACGGCGCGTCCCCAGCCAGCGGCGCTCCAGCCAGCGCTCACAGCTTCGTCCCCTTCAGCGCCGTCTTGAGCGCGGTGTTCATCATGAGCTCGGCCAGGTGCAGCGTGGCCTGGTTGAGCTTCTCGATGTGCGCGCGCACGAGTAGATGGTCCTCCGACTGGTAGACCATCAGCAGCTCGTTCACGGCCTGGCCGATGGCGGCGCGCTCCTCTTCGCCCAACCCGAGATAGGCCTGGTCTGCCTTGGCCTTTTCGACGGCTTGCAGGATGTGATCGGCCTCGACGCGCGCCTCCCTGACCTGGCGCTCGCGCAGATCCTCCTCGGCGCGCTCGAAGGACTCCTGGATCATGGCCTCGACCTGCGCGTCGGTGAGGCCGTAGGAGGGCTTGACCTCGACGGACTGCTCCTTGCCGGTGCGCTGGTCGCGCGCCGTGACGCTCAAGATGCCGTTGGCGTCGATGAGGAACTTCACCTCGATGCGCGGGGCGCCGGCCGGGAGCGGCTCTATGTCCTTCAAGTCGAAACGCGCCAGGCTGCGGCAGTCCCGGGCCAGCTCGCGCTCGCCTTGCAGGACGTGAATCAGGACGTTCTTCTGGCCGTCCACGGCGGTAGTGAAGACCCCGGTGGCGCTGGCCGGGATGGTGGAGTTGCGGTGGATGAGCTTGGAGACTACGCCGCCCATATTCTCGATGCCAAGCGAGAGCGGCGTGACGTCCAGCAGCAGCTTGTCATCGACGTGGCCGGCCAGGATGCCCGCCTGGACGGCGGCGCCCAGCGCCACGACCTCGTCCGGATTGAGCTCGGTGTGCGGCCGCTTGCGAAACAGGCTCTCGACCGCCTGGCGCACCATCGGAATGCGAGTGGAGCCGCCCACGAGCACGACTTCGTCAATCTGCTCCGGGGTCAGGCCCGCATCCTTAATGCATTGCCAGCAGGGATCGATGGTGCGATCGACGATATCTTGGATCAGGTCCTCGAATTGCTCGCGCGC
>JBEKLW010000234.1:0-5069 GCA_050008815.1 Bryobacteraceae bacterium | reverse complement strand
CTGACCTCGAACATCATGTCGCTGGGCGGCATCGCCATCGCCATCGGGGCGCTGGTGGACGCGGCCATTGTGGTGGTCGAGCAGACCCACAAGAAGCTGGAGGAGTGGGAGCGCACCGGGCGGAAGGAAACCTGCCACCGCGTGGTGATCGACGCCGTCAAGGAGGTCGGCGGCCCAAGCTTCTTCGCGCTGCTGGTGATCGCGGTCTCGTTCCTGCCGGTGCTGACGTTGGAAGCGCAGGAAGGCCGGCTGTTCAAGCCGCTGGCCTATACGAAGAACCTGGCCATGATCGTGGCCGCCGTCCTCGCCATCACGCTCGACCCGGCCCTGCGCCTTCTGTTCACGCACATGCAGAACTTCCAGTTCCGCCCGCGCTGGCTGGCGCGCGCGGCCAGCGCCGTCCTGGTGGGCAAGATCCACTCGGAAGAGCGCCACCCCATCAGCCGCGTCCTCATCCGTCTCTACGAACCGGTCTGCGCCTGGGCGCTGCGGTGGAAGTGGCTGGTCATCGCCGGGGCGGTGGCGGTGGTGGCGCTGACCGTGCCGGTGTTCAACCGGCTCGGCTCGGAGTTCATGCCGCCGCTCGACGAGGGCGTGCTGCTGTACATGCCTTCCACGCTGCCGGGCATCTCGGAGACCGAAGCTCAGCGGCTGCTCGAAGTCACGGACCGCATCATCATGCAGTTCCCGGAAGTGGAGACGGTGCTGGGCAAAGCCGGACGGGCGGAGACCTCGACCGACCCGGCGCCGCTCTCCATGCTCGAGACCATCATCGTCCTCAAGCCGCAAGAACAGTGGCGCAAGGTAGACACCTGGTATTCGAGTTGGGCGCCGGAGTGGATGAAGCGCGTCTTCCGCCGCATCACGCCCGATCACGTCTCGACCGACCAGCTCGTCGAGGAGATGAACGCCGCGCTCAAGCTGCCGGGCGTCGCCAACGCCTGGACGATGCCCATCAAGGCCCGCGTCGACATGCTCACCACGGGCGTTCGCACGCCGGTCGGCATCAAGATCTTCGGGGCCGACATCCACACCATCGAGCGCCTCGGCGCCCAGCTCGAAGCGCTGCTGCCCGGCATCCAAGGGACGCGGAGCGTCTTCGCGGAGCGCACCGGCGGCGGCTACTTCCTGGACGTGGATTGGAAGCGCGACGAGCTGGCGCGCTATGGCCTGAGCATGGACGCGGCGCAGATGGCCATCACGAATGCCATCGGCGGCGAGAACGTCACCACCACGGTCGAAGGCCGCGAGCGCTACCCGGTGAACGTCCGCTACCTGCGCGACTTCCGCAGCTCGCTGGCGGCGCTCGACCGCGTGCTCGTACCGGGCATGAACGGCCAGCACATCCCGATCTCGCAGCTCGCCACCATCCGGCTCGCCGCCGGGCCGGCCATGCTGCGGGAGGAGAACGGCCTGCTGACCGGCTACGTGTACGTGGACGTGGCCGGGCGCGACGTCGGCTCCTGGGTGGCGGAAGCCAAGCCAGCGGTTCAAAAGGGCCTGCGCCTCCCGCCCGGCTATTCCCTCCAGTGGAGCGGCCAGTATGAAGCCATGGAGCGCGTCCGGGAGCGCCTGGTGGTCGTTCTCCCGCTGACCATGTTCCTGATCCTCACGCTGCTTTACCTGAACACGCGCTCGGTGGCGAAGACGATGATCATCGTGCTGGCGGTGCCGTTCTCGGCCGTGGGCGCCGTCTGGCTGGTCTATTTGCTCGGCTACAACATGAGCATCGGCGTCTGGGTCGGCCTGATCGCGCTGATGGGCGTGGATGCCGAGACGGGCGTGTTCATGCTGCTCTACCTGGACCTGGCGTATGCGCGCGCCAAAGCGGCCGGCCGCTTGCGCAGCCTTGGGGAGCTGCGGGAAGCGGTTCTGGACGGCGCGGTCAAGCGCATCCGGCCGAAGTTCATGACCGTGGCCTGCATGTTCATGGGCCTGGCGCCCATCATGTGGTCCACGGGGACGGGCGCCGACGTCATGAAGCGCATCGCGGCGCCGATGATCGGCGGCATCTTCACTTCGTTCATTCTGGAGCTGGTGGTGTACCCGGCCATCTACGAGGTCTGGAAGTGGAACTTCGAGTTGAAAAAGCGATTGGCGTAGGCCGCTGCGGCGCGCGATAGAAGTCCGTGGCACGAGTGGGCGGTCACACGCGCCGACGCTTGGCTGCGTGCGATCGTAGTCCGTCCGCAGGCGCAGGCTCGGCCTGGAGGCCGAGCCGCGGGACTGGAGTCCCGCCCTACAATCAGGCCGCGTAGGGCGGCTCTCCAGAGCCGCGCGCCAGCCTCCAGGCTGGCGTCCCCGACCCATGCTCACTCGTGTCGAGGGCTGCGCTCGTCAACACGTGGAATGCTCGCCCCTCAGCCGAACGGCCAGGACGCCGGGCGCGGATTGCGGGCGGCGGCTGCGCCCCGCAAATTGTCGTGCACGGGGTGGCCGTCACAGCTACACTTGAAAGTGGTTAGACCATGAAAGCGATCCTCGTCCACACCCCTGGCGGGCCCGATCAACTGAATTACGAGGACGTGCCCACTCCTACCCCGGGTCCCGGCCAAGCACTGGTGAAGCTTGCCGCCATAGGCGTCAACTTCATCGACATCTATTTCCGCACGGGCCTATATAAGGCCAACCTGCCGATCGCCCTCGGACAGGAGGGCGCCGGAACCGTCGAGGCCGTTGGCATCGACGTCGGCGAGGTCGCGGTCGGCGACCGCGTTGCCTGGGCCGGCCCGCGCGGATCCTACGCCGAGTACGCGCTAGTGCCGGCGGATTCGCTGGTGAAGATTCCCGACGCGCTCGATTACCGTACCGCCGCCGCCGCGATGCTCCAGGGCATGACCGCCCACTACCTGACGCAGTCGGCTTTCGTGCTCAAAGAAGGTGACACGGCGCTGGTGCATGCGGCCGCCGGCGGCGTCGGGCTGCTGCTCATTCAGATGGCGAAGATGCGCGGCGCGCGCGTCATCGGCACCGTTTCGACGGAGGCCAAGGCCGAGCAGGCGCTGGAGGCCGGCGCCGACGCCATCATCTTCTACACGCGCCAGGACTTCGAGCCCGAGGTGCGGCGCCTGACCGACGGGCGCGGCGCGGATGTGGTCTACGACTCGGTGGGCCAGGACACCTTCATGAAGAGCCTGATCTGCCTGCGGCCCCGCGGGATGATGGTCTCCTTCGGCCAGTCCAGCGGCCCGGCGCCCGCCATCCCGCCGCTGATGCTCAGCCAGATGGGCTCGCTCTACATGACGCGGACCGTGCTCCAGCACTACACCGCGACGCGCCTGGAGCTGCTCTGGCGCGCCGACGACGTGCTGGGGTGGATCGCCGCCGGCAAGCTCAAGATTCACATCCACGGCGAGTACAAGCTCTCCGAGGCCGCCCAGGCGCACCACGACCTGGAGGGGCGCAAGACCAGCGGGAAGCTGCTGCTCCTGCCGGATTGATCCGTGCCGCCGAGCGAATGCGATCAGCGCCGCGGGCGCGTCGCCTCCGAGTTGGGCCGGAGGAAGCTGGACGCGCTGATCGTCTCAGCGGAGCCGAACATCCGCTACCTGACCGGCTTCACCGGCTCTAACGGCCTCGTGCTGGTCTGGCCCGGCGGCGCGATGCTGTTCACCGACCCGCGCTACGCCATTCAGGCGGCCCAGGAGGCCGACTGCCGCATCGAGGTGGTCCACGGCCCGCTCCATTCTCCCCTGATGCGGGCCGCCGGGCGCCGGCGCCTGCGCCGGCTGGGCTTCGAGGCGGCGCGGCTCAGCTTCCAGGCTCACCGGGAACTGGAGGCCAGCCTTCCGCTGGGTGCCTCCCTTCAGCCGGCCGCCGGGTTGCTCGAGGCCCTGCGGATGGTGAAGTCGCCCGCCGAGATCGAGCTGATCCGCCGCTCCGTGGCGCTCAACTCGGAGGCTTACGCCCGGGCGCTCGGCTGCGCCCGGCCGGGGGTGGCGGAGTCCGCCCTGGCGGCCGAGATCGACTACCAGATGCGCCTGCTGGGGGCCCAGAAGCCCGCCTTTGAGACCATCGTGGCCGCGGGCGCCCGGAGCGCCCTGCCGCACGCCACCCCGACGGCTAACACTTTACGGCACAATCAGCTACTATTGGTAGACATGGGCGCTAGCCGGGAAGGCTACGCGAGTGATATGACGCGAATGGCCTTCCTGGGACGGCCCGGGCGCAAGATCCGCGAGCTGTACCCTGCCGTTCTGGAGGCCCAGCTCGCCGCCATCGATGCCCTCCGGCCCGGCGTCCCGGCCGGGCGGATCGACGGTGCCGCGAGGCGGGTCCTGCGGGCGCACGACCTGGAGGGAGCGCTGGCCCACTCGACCGGCCACGGTCTCGGCTTGGAGATCCACGAGCCGCCGCGGTTGGGCAGGCGCGAGCGGACGCCCCTGGAGGCCGGCATGGTCGTGACCATCGAGCCGGGCGCGTATCTGGAGGACTTCGGAGGGATTCGCATCGAGGACACGGTTGTGGTAACCTCCTCCGGATGCGAGGTCCTGACGCCGACCTCGAAGGAGTTGCTGATTCTCTGACACCGCTATGACATTGGACGAGATCCGAGAGCTGATCAAGGTGGTTACCGACACGGGCGTGGCCGAGCTGGAGGTGCAGCGGGGCGACAGCCGCGTCCGCATCCGGCGCATGCTGCGGCCGCAGGTGCACACCTATACCGCCCCCGCCGCGCCGGCGCCGGCGGCCGAGTCCGCCGCACCCGCACCACCGCCGCAGCCGGCCGCCTCCGAGCCCCTGAGCGACCCCAGCCTGGTCACCGTGAAGTCGCCGATCGTGGGCACCTTTTACGAGGCGCCCTCGCCCGGCGCGCCGGCGTTCGTCTGCGTCGGGGAGTCGGTCAAGGTTGGCGATGTCCTGTGCATCATCGAGTCCATGAAGCTCATGAACGAGATCGAAGCGGAGATCGCGGGCACCGTGGTGAGCCGGTTCGTCAACAATGCTCAGCCCGTTGAGTACGGCGAGGCGATGTTTGCCATCCGCCCGCACTGAGACGGGCTGCCGACCCATGTTCGAGAAGATCCTCATCGCCAACCGCGGCGAAATCGCCTTGCGCATCATCTGCG
>JBEKLW010000233.1:0-5076 GCA_050008815.1 Bryobacteraceae bacterium | reverse complement strand
CGCTCCCAGCAGGCCGTAGGGGATCGCGTAGAACACCGCGAACGGCGCCGCGCCTAGCAGCGCGCCATTGCGGAGCCACTTGATCTGCTGGCGCTCCACCGGGTCCTGAACGCGCCGGTAGGCGCGGTGGAGCACCCAGCCGCCGAACAGGTACGCACCGGTGAGGAACAGCACCCAGACACGGTCCAACAGCCACCTCATCTCGATGGGCGGGACGGAAGTGCGCAGCACGCCGGAGCTGAGCCCGAGCGTGAGGGCCATCAGCACCACCGCGGGCAGGTAGATCAGCACGATCCGAACGCGCCGCCGGAACCATCCCCGCTTCTCCGGAAAGGCCAGGCAGAAGTGGAGAAAGATGGTGGGCGCCAGCAGCCCGGCGGCGACGTTGCCGAAGTACATCACCATGTCGAAGTTGTTCAGCTTCCCGGTGTAGTGGAAGGTGGACAAAACGAACGAGGCCAGGCACAGGATGTAGAAGTGCAGAGACCGGGGCGCGCTGCCGCGCCGGAAGAAGACAAACAGCCCTATGGCAAGGTAAGCCAGACCGGTCGCGTACTGCCAGTAGACCGCCGCGGAGCTGCGCGTCGCGGTGCCGACGATGAGCACGGCATCGAACTCGACGCCGTGGCGGCGCACCGTGTAGGTGGCCTTGTTCCAGGCCCCCACCCGCACCAGAACCGGACTGACCTCGGTGGCCTTCTCGATGGGTGCGCCGGCGATCTTCAGCACCACGTCCCCACGGCGAATGCCGACGTTGTCCGCCGGGCTGCCCGCCGCCACGTAAAGCGCCTGGACCGAGCCGTCCCGATCGGCCCAGGTGACGCCATCCTCGGGGAGTCTGAACCGGCTCTGCTGCTGGAAGTTGATGAAGGCAGAGATCACGGCGGCCACGGTCAGGATCATCAATAGCGCGCCGGAGAACTGGAACTTGAGTTCCCGCATCAGAATGCCTCTGCCTACACGAGGGACATGCCGGACCCTTCCGCGGCCATGTTGAGCAACTTGGTTGCCAGACCAAGCCCCTCCCCGCATTAAGGATAGTACCTTATTTCCCCGTCAGTTACAAATCCCTCCGGGCAGTTCGGCGGCCCCTGCGGGACAGGCGGCCTATGCGGAAGTGTAGCTCAAGAGCATCCTGGGCGGCGCAGTAGGACGCGCCAGGGCGTGTGGGCGAGCGATCGAGAGAAAACGAGCGTGTGAGAGACCGCAGCACGATGTTCACGAACCCTTTTGGATAAAAGCACTTACGCTCCAAAGCTCAACTTGGATATCAGATTTCGGCGGCGCTCCCCGTGCGGCCCGGCCTCGCTTCCCAATTAGGGACGTGCCGGTACGAAATCTGGGATGCGCTCTTCCCTCCCCTGCGGACCGATCAGACGGCTGTCGCGGTAAGGTGCGTGGCGGTGACTCCCTGAACCCGTTCGCGCTCCCGTTTGTTCCGCCAGCTCAGCCACGCCAGGCTGACCACCCGGAACACCTCGGTTGCGTCGAAGGGCTTCATCAGAAGGTCATAGCCGCCCAAGCTCAGCACCTCGGCCCAGAGAGCATCGTCGGCCACCTGCGAAGTGACGATCAGCACCGGCGCATCGGGCATTCCCGAGAGCTCGGACAGGACCTGTCCCCACTGGGCGTCGGGCAGATGAGCCTCGCAGATCACAACCGGCATGCGATGTTCTCCCAGGAACACTCGCGCTTCGCCCCAGGACCGCACGGAGCGGATCTGCCAGTTGGTGTGGCCGAGAATGCCGCGCAGCAAGAGATGGTCATCCTCGAGAGGACTGACGGCCAGAACGGTCACAATCCTCTCGGGTTCGGCGGCATCCGGTTGTGCCGCGGGCGCCTCGCCGCGGTGGCTGCCGGGTGAGGCGCCGGCATCCTTCTTCGGACTGGTGGCCATTACCGCCTCCTAGCGATCGGGGCTCCCTCTCGCGCCCGCGGGGAACCACCGATACGGCGCGGACCCTCGCCCGCCGCCGGCAACCACGTGCGCGCACCAGCAGGCTCTGTTGTGGACGCCTAATAACCTTGTAGCGCCTTTCATCCCGGAATTCAATCCTGAAGAGATACTAGAATCCCACCAGAATAGTGCGGTGTGACCGGCGTTTCTCGCGCGACAACGCTCTGTGCCTGCCGGAGGAGCCCCACTGCAGCGCGGCTAGCGCCCGTGCGTGCGGCCAGCACCTGCGCGGTGAGCGCTCAGAAGGGGAAATCGCGGCGCACCTGGGTGATGCGCGTGCGGCCCAGGTAGTGGCTGGGGTTCTGGGGCGTGCCGTGCCGCCGCACTTCATAGTGCAGGTGCGGGGCCGTGCTGCGGCCCGAGGCGCCCACCGCACCGATCACCTCAGCCCGCCGGATCTCTTGCCCCGGCACCACGGCGAAGCGCGACAGGTGCGCGTAGAGGGTCTGAAGACCGTTGCCGTGGTCGATCACCACCACCCGGCCGTACCCGTTCATCATCCCCGCGTGGAGCACCACGCCGTCAGCCGCGGCGCGGATCACGGTGCCGCGTGGCGCCGTGATATCGACACCGCGGTGGAATGCGCCCTCACCCGAGAACGGATCCAGGCGCTTGCCGAAGTAGCTTTGCAGGCGACCGTCCACAGGCCAGATGCTGGGGACGTTGTTGGTCTGCCAGAAGCGCGGGTAGCGATGGTAATAGCTGGAGAGGTTGGCGGTGCGCAGGAAGTCATACTCTTCGAGCGACTGCTGGATGGTGGGCATCAGCCGGCCTTCGTCGCTGATGTCGGCGGGGCCTTCCAGCTTCTCCTTCAGACCGTAAGCCATCGAGACTTCGCTGGCGAACAGTTGCAGCTCGGCAAGCTGGTCGTTGGCCTGCCTGGCGTCCCTCTGGAGTTTCTCGTACCGCGTGCGAAGAGAGGTGATGTCCCGTCTGAGCGCGTTGTAGTTGGCCACCTTCCACGCCATCCGAGCGTAGCTGGAGACGAAGCCGAACACGGAGAAGCACCCGATGAGGGCCAGCGTCATGATCAGGTAAATGACGCGCTGGGGCAGATGAATCCTGCGCAGCCTGCCGTGCAACGAGTGGGCTACTACAACGATAAAGTACTGCTGCTTCATGGAGTCTGACTTGCCTCTTCGGTGCGGGCCGAAAACGCTCTAGCACTCCACCCGCAGAACCGTCCGCGCCGCGCCTCCCGCGACCGGACAGCGTTGAGATGCCCCGCCGCCGGACGGAACGACCCTCTTCTGGGGCCTGGCCGGCAGCCAGGGCGCTGCACACCCCTAGATTAATACCTCGGTGTGCGAATCTGAAACTGTAGCAGGTGGCGGCAGGGGCGTCAAGGCCCTCATCCTTGGGTAGGCCCACACCCTTGAGGGGGGTTTGCAAGTCGGCGTCGGAAGGGTGGCCAAGTGCCTGCTCCACCCCGTCGCCGGCGCGGCGGTGTTTCACAACCCGGGGGCTAGAAACGCGAAAGGACCCACGGCTCAAGCAGGTCTCGCTCATTCTCCGTGCTTGCAAAAACCCGCGCTTCTTCTGCATACTGGTATCGACTCGTACAATTCGTACGAACGGTACGCCACCATGACACGCCTCAACGTCTCGAAAGCGCGGGAAGAATTCCCCGAAGTCGTGAATCGCGCCGCCTACGGCAAGGAGCGGACGATTGTGTCCCGCCGGGGAAGAGACCTTGCCGCCGTTGTCCCGATTGAGGACCTCCGCCTGTTGGAGCGCCTCGCCCGTGAGGAGATGGACCGCCTGGACCTCGAAGACGCCCGCGCCGCTCTGAAAGAGGCGGAAGAGAAGGGGACCCTGCCTCTCCGTGAACTCATGCGGGAACTGGGGGATTGATCTCTGACCTATCGCGTTGAACTCTCTCCCGCCGCACAGCGGGACCTACGCCAGCTCGTGCTCACAGCCGGTTGCTGGTGGGAAAAGCGGGCTAACGCTGAGGATCCGGCACGGCATCCGTCAGGAACGCCATGCTCTTGATCCCGGAGATGTCGAACCGCTTGCGGCAGCGCAGGTTCTGGCAGGCCACCTTGTCGTCGAGCAGGACCATGTAGCTCTGCGCCTTCAGGAACTTCGCCCGGTCGTCCGGGTCGCCGCCCGGCGGCATGCGGTCTTTCTTCCGCCGCACCAGCCAGTGCAACTCGTAGTTCTCGGCCGATTTGCAGTAGGGGCAGACCAGTTGCGCCGGCTTGGTGGCCTGCGATTCGTTGAAGAAGGCGCGTTCTTGCATAGGCTTCTAGTGTAGTCAGACTCCGGGCGGCGGCGCTGCTGGCGCCCGAACCGGGATGCCCGCCCCGCGCAGCGCCGCCTCCACCTCGGCCACGGTCAGCCGCGAGGCGTCGTAGTCCACCCTCAGATGCTGCAAGTCCGGCGCCGGCACAATGCGCTCCATGCCGTAGATGCCGTGCGCGGCCGTCAGGGCTTCGAGCAGGCGCTCATCGAGCGGGCGCTCGAGATCGAAGTGGAGCTCGACCCTGGTCATCTTACATTCAGAATACAGGGGGCGCGTCACGAACGCAGCCGCCACAGAATCTGACGCAGAACCCCCAGCCAGACCTCGGCGTCGCGCGCCGGGAGGTTCAGCCGGCGCACCAACCGGCGGATCTTCTGCTCGGTCGAGGCGGCGGTGCGCGCTTTGACGTAGCCACTCTCGCGCAGCGCCTCGAGCAGCAACTCCGTGAACCCTTCGACTTCCTCGGCGGCGGCGGGGGCCATTGCAGCCGGCTTGCGCGAGGCCCCGGCGCCTGACCGCACGATCTCGTACAGGCACACGGCCACGGCCTGGCCCAGGTTCATCGAGCCGTGCTCGTCACGCGTGGGGACGCGCACGAGCCAGTGGCAGTGGCTAAGGTCTTCGTTCGAAAGCCCGAACTTCTCCGAGCCGAACAGCAGCGCCACGTTGCCCGAAGCCAGGTGTTTGCGGATCAGCCGCGCGCCGTACTCCAGGCGGCGCAGAGGATGATGCAACTGGCGATGCCCGACGGCCGTGGTTCCGACGACAAGCGTGCAGTCGGCGACGGCCTCGGCCACGGTCTTGCACTCCTCGGCCGCGGCCAGCAGCTCCGCGGCGCCCACCGCCGAGCGCGCCTCGCGGAAGGCCACCT
>JBEKLW010000232.1:0-5079 GCA_050008815.1 Bryobacteraceae bacterium | reverse complement strand
AGGCCGGCAGATTCAAGGCGCGCGACGGGGTGAGCCCGCAGGCGTACTTGAACAGTACGTCGAGGACTCACCCCGAGCGCAACGCAGAAGATGCCGGCCTCCCGCAAGCCGCAGCCGAACGCGTGTGGGAAGATCGGGCTAAAGGCCGCCCAGTTGGCCGGCCAGCGCCACCAGCGCAAGGGTGAACCGTTCGATCTCGGTCTCCAGGGCGCCGCAGGCCTCCGGGGCTTCTTGCAACTGGCCCGTGCGGCCGATTACCTCCAGACGGTGGGCCGCCTCGGAAGCGGGTTCGGCGGCGAAATTCGAGACCGACCCCTTGAGAGTGTGAGCGGCGCGTTCCAGCGCCCCGGCATCTCCACTGGCGATCGCCGTATGGATCTCGGAGACGAGCTTGGGGCACTCCTCCAGGAAGAGCCCGGCGATCTCCTGAAGGAACTCGACGTCTCCTCCGATGCGCTCCAGCAGGACGTCGCGGTCCAGCACTACTGTTGCTGGTTCCGGGTTCACCTCCTAGTCATCGGCCACGCCGGGCGGGAGCATTACAGGCGGTCGAAGCTCACTTTCAGGATGCGACCGCTCGCGGAACGCGCGGCACGGTCAGCCGCGTATCACCCCTAGCCGAGCCGCGACCGGCAGGGAGCGGACGCCTCTCGATCCCCGTACCGCTTCTGCGCCGCAAGGCGCACCGCCGCGCGGTTAGCGCCGCTCTACAGCGCCTCCAGGATCAAGCACTTCAGGTAGTGCGTCTCGGGCACCGTGAGCAGGATGGGGTGGTCCCGGGCCTGCGTGCGCCGCTCCAGGATCCGCAGGGTGCGGCCCGCATCCAGCGCCGCGCCGGCCACGATCTCGAGCAGCAGCGCTTCCGTCAAGTGGTGCGAGCAGGAGCAGGTCACCAACACCCCGCCCGGCTCCAGGAGCCGGAGTGCACGCAGGTTGATCTCCTTGTAGCCGCGCGCGGCGGCCTCGACCTGCTGGCGCGACTTGGCGAAGGCCGGCGGATCGAGCACGATGGTCGCGTACGTCCGGCCGCTCGAGCCCAGCGCGGGCAGCAGGTCGAACACGTTCGCCTCGCGGAACTCGACGTTCTCGATTCCGTTGGCGCACCGGTTGCGCTCGGCGGTGGCCAGCGCCGCCTCGGAGGAGTCGATGGCTTCGACCCGCTCGCACCGCCCGGCCAGGTGCAGCGCGAAGCCGCCGGTCGAGGTGAAGCAGTCCAGGGCGCGGCCGCGGGCGTAACGGGCCGCAGCGAGGTAGTTCTCGCGCTGGTCGAGGAACACGCCGGTCTTCTGGCCTTCCAGCAGGTCCGCGTGAAAGATGAGGCCGTTCATGCGCACCTGGACCGGCCCGGGAGCCTCCCCCGCCAGCACGCCCGCAATGAGCGGCAGGTCCTCGCGGCGGCGCACGGCCACGTCGTTCCGCTCGACGACCGCGCGCGGCGCGAACAGCTCCTGAAGCGCGGCCAGGACCTCGGGCTTGGCCCGGTCCATGCCCTGATCCAGGGTCTGCATCACGAAACACTCGCCGTAGCGATCGATGATCAGGGCCGGCAGCAGGTCCGCCTCGCCGCAAACCACGCGGTAGGCTTCGGTATCCGAGACCACGCGGCGCCGGAGCGCCTCGGCGGCGGCGATGCGGCGCCTGTAGAAGTCCCGGTCGACAGGCTCCGCCTCGCGGCTGAGCAGGCGCAGGCAGATCTGGGACGCCGAACTGTAGTGTGCCGTACCCAGCGGCCGGCCCTTCGGATCGGCCACCCGCACGGGGTCGCCCGGCTCGGCGCCGCCGCGGTCGAGGACATCCGAGGCGAAGACCCAGGGGTGGCCCGAGGCGAGTCGCTCGGCGCCCTTTCGGCTTATGTGAACGATCTTCAAGTTAAATCGGCTTGGGCAGCGCCATCTGGCGCAGCCGCGCGATGCGGCGCTCGGTGGCCGGGTGCGTCGAGAAGACGCGCATGATCGAGGCCATGGCCGAGCCGCCCGAAAACGGGCTGATGATGAGCATGTGCGCGGTGGCGGGCGAGGCCTCCATGGGGATGCGCTTGGACCAGGTCTCCAGCTTCTCCAGGCCCGAAATCAGCGGATAGGGGCTGCCGACCACCTCGGCCGAGGTCGCATCCGCCGCGTACTCCCGCGTGCGCGAGATCGCCATCTGGATCAGCATGGCCGCCAGCGGCGCCAGGATCAGCATGAGCAGCCCACCGAGCACCCCGCCGCCCTCCTCGTCGTCGTCCCGGCGCGCGCCGCCGAACCAGAACGCCATCCGGGCCAGGAAGGTGATGGCCGCCGCGATCGTAGCGGCGACGGAGCTGACAAGAATGTCCCGGTTGCGGACGTGGCCCAGCTCGTGGCCCAGAACGCCCTCCAGCTCGCGATCGTCCAGCAGGTGCAGAATGCCGGAGGTGACCGCCACCGAGGCGTGCGCCGGATTGCGGCCCGTGGCGAAGGCGTTGGGAGAGTCCTCGGCGATCAGCCACAGCTTCGGCATGGGAAGGCCCATGCGCTGGCACAAGCTCTCGACCAGCGGGGCCAGGCGGCGGTAAACCTCCCCGTTCTCGGATTCCGTCACCCGCCGCGCGCCGTAGATCGCCAGCGCGATCTTGTCGGAGAAGAAGTAGCTGGCGAAGTTCATCAGGGCGGCCACCCCCAAGCCCAACCACAGGCCGTTCCGGCCGCCGAAGTACTCACCGGCCAGGAGCAGGATGCCGCTCAACAGCCCTAGCATCAGAACGGTCTTGAGGTTGTTCAACGGGGCGCCTCCAAAACCTCATTGTGGCACGCTGGCGGAGCCGCGTCCGGGCAGGGGTCGGTTCGGACCGACCCCTGCCCGAAATCGCATCCCAGGGCTGGCGCGGCCGGCGCGCCGTCACTCGCCGGAGACGCCGATCTTGATGGTGCGCGGCTTGGCGACTTCCTTCTTGGGCAGCGTCACCGTCAGCACGCCGTTCTTGTAGTCCGCCTTGACCTTGTCGGGCTCGACCGTGTCCGGCAGGCTGAAGAAGCGCTGGAAGTGGCCGTAGCTGCGCTCGATGCGATGGTAGCCGGTACCCTGGCCCTCGACCTTCTCGAAGGTTCTCTCGCCCTTGATCGACAGCGTGCCGCGCTCGATCTGGATGTCGATGTCCTTCAGGTCGACGTCGGGCAGGTCGGCCTTCAGAACCAGCTCGTTCTCGGTCTCCAGGACATCCACCGGCGGCGCCCAGGGGCGCATGGCCGCAGGCTCGCTGAACAGGCGGTTGACGGCATCCTGGAACAGGCGGATGCCGCTCGGGAAGTCCACCTCGGCGAAGGGGTCGTACTTGGTCAATGGCATATCTTCTGATTCCTCCTTACATCTCAAGCATAAAACATGAGCATCAGCCTGTCAAGTAAAGCTCAGTCAATTTTAATCATATTGCCACATGGCTGTGCCACCGCCCGCGGCCCTTCTCGTCGTGGCGGCCTGCGCGTATCCCCTTCAGGGGCTGGGCTTTATGCTTGACCAGCTCAGAGGCGACCCGGCGCTCGGGTGCTCCCGAACGCCGCGCGAGCCTGAACCCGTGAATGCGCCGTAAGGCGGGGAACCCAGACTTCCTGCGCGCCGTCTCAGGGAAACCGGCGCAGCGGGAGCAACGCGGGCGGCCTTTTCCGCGGGGGTGGAGGAATCAGGTAGGATAGTGCCGGGGCGGGAGTGCGGCGCCCGGCCGGGAGGCGGGCAGGCTATGAGACGAACCGCGAAGCTTGGTGTTTGCGCATTGGCGCTGGCGAGCGTGGCTGTAGGGCAGGGCCAGTTCCACGCCAAGATAGTCCTCGAGGACGGCACCCCTCTCCCCACGACGCCGCAGATCACTCCCGCGCTTTCGGGATGGCTGGTGCCAAACTGCCGCATTCTCAACGTATTCGGCAACGGCAACGTGGAGTACGCGGTCAATTGGCGCTCCCGTCCCTATGACGGGGCCACGGCTGACGTGTGTGAGGTCAGGATCAGACTGGCGGGCTACCGGCAGGCTGACGTCACTCTGCGCAACGGCGCGGTGATCGTGCTGAAGCGGCTCGGCGACCACGAAGGTTCCACGGTCTCCATGACCACGCTGAAGGCGCCTGAGGAGGCCAGGAAGGCATACGAGCAGGGCGCCGCGGCGATGTCACAGAAGAAGTGGGCCCGCGCGCAAGCGGGGTTCGAGCGCGCCGTCGCCATTTACCCGGACTACGCTCCGGCGTGGAGCGAGCTGGGAGAGGTCTTCCGGGAGCAGTCGAAGCCCAAGGAGGCGCGCGCCGCCTGGGAGCGAGCGCTCGAAGCAGACCCCAAGTACGTGAGACCCTACCTGCAGCTCACCCGGCTGGCGCTGGCTGAGGGACGGACGCAGGATGCGGTTGGCATCGCGGAGCGCGCGCTGGAGCTGAATCCCGTGGAATTCCCGGGAATCTACTTCTACTACGCCGTGGCGAACTACAATCTCGGGCGCCTGGACGTTGCCGAGAAGAGCGCCCGCCGGGCTATCGAGCTCGATGCCGACCGCGAGATTCCGCGCGCGGAAGATCTGCTTGGGTCCGTGCTGGCCGCCAAAGGCGATCAGCGAGGTGCGATCGAGCACCTGCGCAGGTACCTGGCGATCTCGCCGCAAGCGACGGACGCCGCGGAGGTGCGGCAGCGCATTGCGGAACTGGAGCGCCGTGCCACAGAGGCAAAATGAGCGCCGGCGCTGACGTTGGCTTTTGCTCGTCGGCGCGCGGCTCGGCCTGGATTACCCCGGCAGGAGGGAAGAGATCGCGGCGGACGGGGTGTCGGCACCGCCTGCCTCGGCTGGTTAGGCCCCGTTGCGCCGCGCCTGTTCCGGGCTCCAACTCGTGACGATCTCGCCGTCCAACCAGACGGCTACCGTTCGTAGGCGCTCGGGAAACCTCCCATGGTAAGAGGCGGCGAAGTGCTCCCGCGCGTCAATGTTGACGAAAATGCCAAGCGGGTAGCAAAGCGTCTCAAACATCTCATCGAGCTTGGCGAAATCCTTCTGAGCTTTTCGAGCCGTCGCGCACCTCTTTAGAGCCCAGACGGCGAAGTTGTTGTCGGCCACTCCCGCGCCCGATTCCTCGGCAGGCACATGAAAAA
>JBEKLW010000231.1:0-5081 GCA_050008815.1 Bryobacteraceae bacterium | reverse complement strand
TGGACGTCGTCGTCTCGCTGCTCGAGGCGCACGGCGCCGTCTCGGCGCCGGTCGAATTCCGAGCGGGCGTGGCCCGCAAGGTCATCACGCCCTATAGCGGCACCGACGCCTCCTGGAGGCTCAAGTACCCGCCGCCTATTCTGACCCTGGAGCCCACTGGGAGGACCGGCAGCGACGTGAGCGGCTGGCTGCACGACTTCACGCCCATGGTCAGCATCGGGGTAACATTTTAGTGTGAGGGGAAAGTTCGCTCTGGTGACCGCCGGCCTGGTCGCGGGCTTGGCGCTGGCACAGTCTCAACCCGGTCCGGCCCTGTCGGTGGACGCGCAGGCCGCCCGGCATTCGATCAGCCCAGACATCTACGGCATCAACTGGTGGTGGGACGGCGAAGCCGACTACAACAGCCAGGCCCCCACGGATCCAAACGTGGCCGCAGCGGCCGCCGACCTGCGCGTCGGCGTTCGCCGCTGGGGCGGCAACAACATGAGCCGCTACAACTGGAGGCTCGACGTCTGGAACATCGATAATGACTGGTTCTTCGAGGTCTTGCCGGACAACAACCCGCGTCCGGACCTGCTGCCCGACGGTTCCAGATTCAACCAGTTCCTGGAATACACGCGCATAACGGGCAGCAAGCTCATGGGCACCATCCCGCTTCTCGAGTGGCTGCCCAAAGCGCGGCAGAGGATGTGCAGCTTCAGCGTGCTCAACTACGGCCCGCAGTGCAGCGTGGACCCGTATTGGGCAGACTGCGGCAACGGCGTCATCCTGACGCCCACCTGCGGAAACAACCCGCAATACATCCAGAACAACCATCCCAGCGACGCCGCTGCCCAATTCGACCAGAGCTACCAGCGGGACTGGGTGGCGTACGCCGTCTCGAAGTACGGCCAAGGCAACCAGGGCGGCGTGGCCATCTGGTGCCTGGACAACGAGCCGGCCTGGTGGAGCAGCACGCACCGCGACGTCCACCCCTTGCCACAGACCTACGATGAGACGGCATCCCGGGGCCTGGCCTACGCCGCCGCCATCAAGGATGCCGACCCGACCGCTCTCGTGGCCGGTCCCGTCTCGCCCGGTTGGGGCGCCTACTTCTTCTCGAACGCCGACTTTCAAGCCGGATGGAACAGCGGCGGCAGCTACTGGAGCAACCCGACGGATCGCAACGCGCATGGCGGCCTGGATTTCTCTTCCTGGTATCTCCAGCAGTTCAAGCAGTACGCGGATCAGAACGGCGGCCGGCGCCTGCTCGATTACTTCGATCTAAACGGCTACAACCTCATCCCGGACAACCCGGACTCTATGCCCGCCGCCCAGCGTCTCCAATCGACCCGGGTCTTCTGGGATCCCGCTTACCTCAGTCAATCGTCCTACTGGAACGTGGACGATCAGGGGCAGCCGGCCAGGCCGCGCCTGATCCCGCGTATGCACGACTGGGTCGACCAGAACTATCCCGGCACCAAGCTCGCCATTACCGAGTACAACTGGGGTGCGCTCAACACCATGAACGGCGCGCTGGCGCAGGCCGACATCCTCGGTATCTTCGGCCGCGAGGGCCTCGATCTGGCCACGCTTTGGGGCACGCTCGGAACCACCGCCCCCGCCGCCTTCGCCTTCCGCATCTACCGCAACTACGACGGCATCGGCGGCGCCTTCGGCGAAACCAGCGTCCAAGCCACCACGGGCGACCCCGACCAGCTCCCCATCTTCGCCGCCCAGCGCTCCGATACGGCGCTCACCATCATGGTGCTCAACAAGACTACTGGCGACCTTTCGAGCACCATCAACATTCCCAACTTCGCGCCCGACGCCAACGCGCAGGTCTGGCAGTACAGCCAGGCGAACCTGACCGCCATCGCGCGGCAGCCGGACGTGGCGTTGACCGGCAACGCCATCACCGCCACCTTCCCCGCCTACTCGATGACGCTGTTCATCGTGCCGGCTTCCCCCAACGTGCTGCCGGTGCCCAAGCCAGTCGTGCAGGCGGTGACCAACGCGGCCTCCTACCAGACGCGCATCGCGCCCGGCCAGATGGTCATCGTCTGGGGACAGAACCTGGGGCCGGCGCAGCTTGACAACATCGTCGTAGCGGGACCGAACGGCGTGGTGAACACCGAGATGGACGGCGTGCGGATCCTCTTCGACGGCATCCCGGGCCCGATGATCTATGTCTGGGCCAACCAGTGCGCGGCCGTGGTGCCCTTTCTGGCGGCGCTCAAGTCCACCACGCACGTCCAGGTCGAGTACCAGGGCGTGCGCTCGGACCCCGTCGAAATCCAGGTTTCGCACACCGGCCCGGGGATCTTCGCCGTCAACATGCAGGGCTTTGGGCAAGCGGCCGCGCAGAACCAAGACAGCGTCACACCGAACTCCACCAACGCCCCCGCGGCGCTGGGCTCGGTGGTGGTTCTGTGGGTCACCGGCGGTGGGGTGACGAACCCGCCCGGCGTCGACGGCCGGCTCGAGACCACGATTCGACACCTTCCGGTGGCAAGCTGTTCGGCCGAAATCGGCGGCAGACCGGCGGTGGTGGATTATTGTGCCCAGTCGCAGTACGTCGGCTTGTTCCAGGTCAACGCCCGCATCGACCCGGCGGTGGCCCCCGGCGACGCCGTGCCGGTTAAGGTGACCCTCGGCGGAGCCTCCAGCCAGGACGGCGCAACAATGGTGGTGCGGTAGCCGCCCACGGATCGTCTGCCCGTTGCGGGATAATACGATGCGTCCCCAGCCAACGGGGCACGCCCCCACACGATGACAACGCTCACCGAGCTTGAGTGCAGCCTCTGCGGCGCCCGGTACGATCCGGCGCAAGCGCGGAACGTGTGTACCTGCGGCGGGCCGCTCCTGGCGCGCTACGATCTGGCCACCGTGCGGGCAAGCTGGAGCCGTGACTGGATTCGCTCCGGCCCCACCAGCATGTGGCGCTGCGCGCCCGTGCTGCCGGTGCGGAATCCGGCCTCGATCGTCTCGCTGGGCGAGGGGCTGACGCCGCTGGTCCGCGCGGCCCGGCTGGCCGAGCGCGTGGGTGCGCGGGACCTGTGGGTCAAGGACGAGGGCCTCAACCCCACCGGCTCCGTCCAGGCGCGCGGCCTCTCCTGCGCCGTGCCGATGGCCCGCGAGTTCGGCATCCGGGAAGTCGCGATGGCCTCGACCGGCCCGGCCGCCAACGCGCTGGCGGCCTATGCGGCGGCCTGCGGCATCCCGGCGCACCTCTTCCTGCCCCGCGACGTGCCCCGCGCCGATCTGGTCGGCTGCCAGGCCTGCGGCGCGGAGGTCACGCTGGTGGACGGGCTTCTCGACGCCGCCGCCCAAGCGCTGGCCGCGGCCCAGCAGACCCGCGGCTGGTTCGACCTGAGCGCGCTCCAGGAGCCCTACCGCCTCGAAGGCCAGAAAACCATGGCCTACGAGCTGGCCGAGCAGATGGGCTGGCGCCTGCCTGACGCCATGCTCTGCCCGGTCGGCAGCGGCCTCGGCCTGATCGGCACGTGGAAGGGCTTTGAGGAGATGGAGCAGTTGGGCTGGATCGGACCCGAGCGGCCCAGGATGATCGCCGTCCAGGCCCAGGGCTGCCGCCCCGTGGTGGACGCCTTCGAGCGCGGCGCCGACCACTGCGATGTCTTCGAGCGCGCCCACACCGTCGCCGCTGGACTGCGTGTGCCCAAGCCGGCTGGCGACTCGCTCATCCTTGCGATCCTGCGGCAGAGCGGCGGAACGGCCGTGGCGGTCGCGGATCACGAGATGCTCGGCGCCGCCGCCGAGCTGGCTGAGCTGGAAGGCATCCTCCCGGCGCCGGAGGGCGGCGCCTGCGTGGCCGCGCTCCGCAGACTGCTCGAGAGCGGCTTCCTCCAGCCCGAGAGCCGCGTCGTGATCCTCAACCCCGCTTCGGGCTTGCGGTACGTCGAGACCTATGCCACCCGGCTCCCGCGCGCCGCGTTTTCCGAGCAGGACAAGCTCGGCGGGCTGATCACGCCAAGATGAGCGGCCGTCGGCCTTCAACCTTCAGCGCCAGCCGCGGGCGACTTAGCACGTGCGCCTAAGGCACATCGGCGTCTTCCCCGAACTCTTTGGCGAGCCGTTGCAGCAAGTCGGGGCGGTCGATCTGCTGCCACGCGCGTGCGGCAGCTTGGACGTGGGCCCGCCTCTCACCGGCGTTTCGCGCGATCCTTGCCAGCCGCACCTGCGCCCAGCCGATCGAGTAAGGCTCGGGGATCCGCTCATAGAGGGCCAGGGCTTGCGCATAGCTGGCACGCGCATCCTCGATTCTGGCTTCGGCCAGCGCGATGTCTCCCAGGTTCTGGATGCAGTTGGCCTCGCCCAGCACAGCGCCCACCTGCCGGTAGAGCGGGAGCGCCTCCTCAATAGCAACCCCGGGCCTGCGCGACCAAGTGAGGAGCAGCGTGCGTCGAGAGCCGTTCCTAAACCCGTTGGCGACGACTGCGGAGCTACTTCCTCGAACGCGGTCTCAGAACCGCTGTTCTGATTCCTGTGGGAAAGGCCGTCGCCAAGTGGCGACAATCAGTAGCCGAACACTTCTCGTTCCGGACTGGCGAGCGACCAGAGGGCCAACGCCCTACTGCCTTCCTTTGTGCGCCGCCACGATCGCCGGGTTCAAGTGTTCGCAGGTGTTCCGGTAGGGGATGTGCCCAAGGTGCTGGGCCCATTCCTCGCTGGTGAGATTGCGGTCGAGCTTTGAGCAGGTGTCCGTGATGAGGTCCTGTACGCGTACGCGAACGGGGGCCTGCTCGATGCGCAGATCGTGGATTATCGGGAAATCAACGCCGAGGCCGGCCTCCGCTGGCAGCTCACGCCTGCGGTCGCGGTCCACGCTGCCGCCGGCTGGATGTTCGACCGCCGGTTCCAATACGCCGAGCGCAATCTGCTCCTCAATGGCGCCGGGGCCGCCACCGCGCAGCTCACCGTCACCGGCGCATTCTGACGCCCTCAGCGATGTGCGCATTAGCCCAAGTTCGTCATGTCCCAGATGGCCCAGGCCCAGGCCGCCGTGGCCCTGTCGCAAGCTTCCGGCGCCGTGAGGCTGCTGCCTCTCGGCTTTTAGCCCGCCGCCCGCCTCCCCCTGCCCG
>JBEKLW010000230.1:0-5082 GCA_050008815.1 Bryobacteraceae bacterium | reverse complement strand
CGCCCGATGGCGCGGGCCAGCTCGCCGTAGGTGCATGTCTCGCCGTAGGGGATGCGTCGCAGCGCTTCCCAAACCTCGCGCTGGAAGGCCGTGCCCTCCAGATCCAGCGGAAGGTCGAACACGCGGCGCCGGCCGGAGAAGTACTCGGCCAACTGCTGTGCGGCCTCGCGTATTAGCGGCTGCTCGGCGTCATTCATCCGTTCGCCGCTCCGCGGCCCGCCGATCGACACCCGCGCAATACCCCGTTCGCTCGCCTCGATCCGGATCGGAAACAACGGCGCCGGCTGGAAGAACCCGCAGTACCGCATCCCGATCAGTGTCGCACGCTGGCGCGCGCGCCGCGGCCCGGCCCAGGGACTACAACCGTAATCCGTCCGTAAGAACGCGCCGTGGGCGCGAACTCAGGCGACGGGGGCGGTGCACTCGGATGCGACATCCACCCAGCGGGTGCCGCCGGCGCTGGCCGTAGCGCGGGCTTACGGACGGATTACGGACTACAATTCTCGAGGTCGCAAAGCGCTCAGGGCATTAGTCTTACCTGCTATAATGAGGACTTCTCCCAGGTCTCACGACATGGCTTCTGGGGCACCCGTCGAAAAGAAAGTTATCCTGCTGAAGCCGCGGGGTTTCTGCGCCGGAGTGGTGCGCGCGATCGACGTGGTGAGGATCGCACTGGACCTGTACGGGGCGCCGATTTACGTCCGCAAGGAGATTGTCCACAACCGGCACGTCGTGGATGAGCTCCGGCGGGCCGGGGCGGTGTTTATCGAAGAACTCCAGGAGGTGCCCGAGGGCGCGCGGGTCATCTTCAGCGCTCACGGGATCGCACCGGCGGTGCGTCGGCAGGCACGCGAGCGGCGATTGCAGGTGATCGACGCCACCTGCCCGCTGGTGACCAAGGTGCACCTGGAGGCGCAGCGCTTCGCGCGGCTCGGCTACACGATCGTGCTAATCGGCCACCGCGATCACGACGAAGTGATTGGAACGCTGGGCGAGGCGCCGGGATGCACCGTCCTGGTCTCCTCGGCCGCCGAGGTGGACCGGCTGGAACCCTCCGACGCCACGCGCATGGCGTACCTGACGCAAACGACGCTGAGCCTGGACGAGACCCAGGACATCGTCGCGCGGCTCAAAGAGCGGTTCCCGGCCATCCAGGGTCCGCCAGCGCAGGACATCTGCTACGCCACGGAGAACCGCCAGCTTGCGGTGAAGGCGGCGGCGCCGCTCTGCGACGTTCTGCTGGTGGTGGGCTCGCAGAACAGCTCGAACTCCAAGCGGCTGGTCGAGGTTTCCAAGAAGTTCGCCGTGCCGGCGTACCTGGTGGATGATTTTTCGCAGGTCAACCCGGCCTGGATCGAGGGGGCTAGGACCGTCGCCGTGACGGCTGGGGCGTCAGCCCCGGAGAACCTGGTTGACGAGCTCATCGACTACCTCAAGCGACGCGGCTTCGGCCGCCTGGAAGAGATGCACCTGAAGGAAGAGGACGTCCGGTTTACGCTGCCGCCGCAACTGGCGGCAGTCGCCGGGCAGCCGGCCACGACCACGACGCGATGACGCCGAGCGCCCAGACTGCCGATCTGCTCCTCGCGAGCGCCACCCAGGCCGGCCGGCGCGCGGCCGAGTACCTGCTGAGTATCCGGCGCCCCGAGGGCTATTGGTGGACGGAGCTGACCGCCGACACGACTCTGGAGTCGGACTACATTCTGCTGGAGCTGTGGCTATACCCGCCCGAGAACGGCGTCTGGACCGCGCCGACGCGGCCGAAGATCGACCGTGCCGTGCGCTCGATCCTCGAGCGGCAGCTTCCCGACGGCGGGTTCAACATTTACCCTCACGGTCCGGCGGACTTAAGCGCCACCGTCAAGGCGTACTTCGCGCTGAAGGTCGCCGGCGTGCCGATGGACGATCCCCGTATGGTGCAGGCCAGGGAGCGGATTCTCGCGCTCGGCGGCATCCAGCACGCCAACAGCTACGTCAAGATCAACCTCAGCCTGTTCGGGCTTTTCCCGCGTGAGCACTGCCCCAGCGTGCCGCCGGAGATGATCGTGGTTCCGGGCCGGTGGATCTACCGCATGTCGTCCTGGACGCGGGCCATCGTGGTGCCGCTGGCGATCGTGCACGCCCTGAACCCGGTGCGCCCGGTGCCGGCGGGCTTCAACCTCCAGGAGCTGTTTCTGCCCGGCGCCACCTTCAGCTACCGCCACAACGAGAAGCTCTTTAGCTGGCGCAACTTCTTCTTCCTCGCCGACCGGCTGCTGAAGTTCTTGGAGCGGCACCACATCCAAGCCATCCGGCGCAGGGCCATCCGGCAGTGCGAGCGCTGGATGCTCGAGCGAACCAGGTACTCCGACGGCCTGGGCGCGATCTACCCCCCGATGATGTACATCATCATGGCGCTGGATCTGCTTGGTTACCCGCCGGATCACCCCGACCGCCTCGAGGCCGAGACGCAGTTCGCCCGGCTGATGGTGGATGATGGCGAGCGGTTCTTCTTCCAGCCGTGCTTCTCGGTGGTCTGGGACACGGCCATCGCGGCGTTCGCGCTGGGAGAGTCGGGCAATGCCCAAGGCGCCCTCGAGAGCACGGCCGATTGGCTGCTCACCAAGGAAGTGCGGCGCCAGGGCGACTGGGTGGTGATGCGGCCCGGTCTGGAGCCTTCGGGCTGGTATTTCGAGTTCGCCAACGAGTTCTATCCCGACATCGACGACACGGCCATGGTGCTGCTGGCGTTGCAGCACGCCAGGGCGAAGAACGGGGCCACACAGCAGGCCACCGAGAGGCGCGCGCTCACCTGGCTGCTCGGGATGCAGTCCAAGGACGGCGGATGGGCGGCCTTCGACGCCGACAACGACTGGGAGCCGCTGAGCTACGTGCCCTTCGCCGATCACAACGCGATGCTCGACCCGACCTGTCCGGACATCACCGGACGCGTGTTGGAGGCCATCTGCAAGTCCGGCGCGGTGGGGAGCGATCATCCGGCCGTGCGCCGCGGCGTCCAGTACCTGCTCAAGACGCAGGAGCAGGACGGGAGCTGGTACGGGCGCTGGGGCGTGAACTACGTCTACGGCGCCTTCCTGGCGTTGCGCGGGCTGCGCGCCGCGGGCGTGAGCAACCGCGAGGCGGCCATCCTGCGCGCCGGCGAGTGGCTCCGCTCGATTCAGAACGCCGACGGCGGCTGGGGGGAAAGCTGCGCCGGCTACGACAACCATACCTTCACGCCGGCGCCGAGCACGGCCTCGCAGACGGCCTGGGCGCTGCTCGGCCTGCTCGCGAGCGGCGATGTGAACAGCCTCAGCGTGCGGAATGGAATCGAATACCTGGTGGCCGCGCAGCGAGAGGATGGCGGCTGGGACGAGCCTCTCGCCACCGGCACCGGGTTTCCGGGGGTGTTTTACCTCACCTACCACATGTATCGGCAAGCCTTCCCGCTGCTGGCCTTGAGCGAATACCGGAAGGCAAGAAACGGGGCGGGCGCATGAGGGGCCGCCCGGCCGTGGTCAGAGGGGATTGGGAGAGAGGATGAGGTTTCCATTGTCGATGACGGCCGGCATGGCCGGCTACATCCTCAAGAACAAGCTGCGGCCGAGACCGGAGTGGCAGAAGGACCTGGCGCCGCGGGAGGACGGCACGAATCCGTTCCGCATCCTGCCTCAGCACCGCAACGGCGGGCGCAAGCCTCACCCGATGATCCGCAAGCGCTTCCCGCTGGTGCTGATGCTGGAGCCGCTGCACGCCTGCAATCTGACCTGCACCGGCTGCGGGCGCATCCGCGAATACGAGACCAGCATCACCAGCCGGCTGACGCTCGAGCAGTGCCTGGGGGCCGTGGACGAATGCGGCGCGCCGGTGGTTTCCATTTGCGGCGGCGAGCCGCTGCTCTACCCGGAGATCGCCGCACTGGTGCGCGGAATCCTGGCCCGGAACAAGCACCTCTACCTGTGCACCAACGCGCTGCTGCTTCGCAAGAAGCTGGGCGAGTTTCAGCCGGACCCGCGTTTCTTCATCAACGTGCACCTGGACGGCCTGGAGCGGACCCACGACCGCTGCGTGGAGCGCGAGGGGGTCTTTCAGGAGGCCATCGAGGCCATCCGGGCGGCCCGGGCGGCCGGTTTCAAGGTGTGCACCAACACGACGATCTACCGGGAAACGGATATGCGGGAGATCGAGCGGCTGTTCGAGTTCCTCGAACCGTTCGACCTGGACGGGCACATGCTCTCGCCCGCTTACGGCTACTCGGCCGTCGACGACCGCGAGATCTTCCTGACGCGCGAGGACGTCCACGAGAAGTTCCAGGACATCGGCCGGCTGGCGAAACGGTTCAAGCTAAACAGCACGCCGTCCTATCTGAGCTTTCTCCGCGGTGAGCGCGACCTGCCCTGCACGGCCTGGGGCAACCCGACCTACAACGTGATGGGCTGGAAAGGCCCCTGCTACCTGATCACGGACGCGCACCACCAATCGTTCGAGGAGCTGATGACCAGGACGGCGTGGGAGAGCTACGGCCACGGCAACGACCCGCGCTGCGAACACTGCATGGTCCACTGCGGGTTCGAGCCCTCGGCGGCGCTGGGGATCAATGCCCGGCCCGGCGACAGTCTGAAGTTGTTAACCTGGGCGTTCCGATGACCGCGTCGGGGCGCACGCCCTCTGGTCTGGCGTCACGCGGCGTGCGAAAACGTGAAACCAACTCTTGTCACAGGCGCTAGCGGGTTCGTGGGCTGGCATGTAACCAGGAAGCTCCTGGACCGCTGCCACCGCGTGCGCGCGCTGGTGCGCTCCACCAGCAGTCTGCGCGAGCTGGACGGCGTCGAGAGGGTCACCGGCGACCTGCGCGATGCGGCCTCGCTGGCGCGCGCGGTTGAGGGCTGCGGGCTGGTGTTCCACGTGGCCGCCGACTACCGGCTGTGGGCGCGGAACCCGCAGGAGCTCTACTAAACCAACGTGGACGGCACGCGCAACCTGCTGGAGGCGGCGCGGAAGGCCGGCGTCGAGCGTGTGGTGCACACCGGCACGGTCGGCTCGATCGGGCTCAAGAAGGACGGCCTCGGGGAGGAGACCACGCCGGTCACGCTCGGCGATATG
>JBEKLW010000023.1:0-11800 GCA_050008815.1 Bryobacteraceae bacterium | reverse complement strand
CTGGCCCGCCGCGCCGGCTATGCGCTCTCGAACGTGGACGCCACCATCGTTCTGGAGCGGCCGAAGCTCCGGGACTACCGCGCGGCGATCCGCAACCGTTTGGCCGGTGTGCTCGGCCTGGAGCCGGATTGCGTGTCGGTGAAGTTCAAGACGGCCGAGGGGCTGGGGCCCGTGGGCGAGGGCCGCTCCATCGAGGCGCAGGCGGTGGTGACGCTGGTGCGCCTGCCGCAATCCTGAGCGGCCGCCGAGCCTCAGCGCACGCCCGACTTCTGTCGGGCGGGCAGAAACTCGTCCCCCGCGTTCCAGGTCGGCAGGCGATCCAGGTTCGCCGCGCCGACGCCCAGCGCCATGGTGAAGCGCGCCAGCTCCTCCAGGCCCGAAAAGTCCCAGTCGTCGTGGTACTCGTCCGAGGGCTGATGATAGTGCTTCTCCTCGAATTCACGAACGGCGCGCTCGCCCCACCCGGGCGGCTTGCCGAGGACCTCGTTGCCCTGGTCGATCGAGAAGGATGGAATGCCGGCGCGCGCGAAGGAGAAGTGGTCCGAGCGGTAGAAGTGCCCCTGCTCGGGCTCCGGGTCGGGCTGGATGACGAGGTTGAAGCGGCGCGCCGTGTCCTCGACCAGCGGCCAGAGCGAGGTGCGCTCGGCCCCGGTCACGACGACGTCGCGCGTGCGGCCAAAGGGGTTGAACGCGTCCAGATTGAACGCGGCCGCCGTCAGGCCCGCCGCGATCACCGGATGCGCCGCGTAGTACTCCGAGCCTTGCATGCCGGATTCCTCGGCCGTCACGGCGGCGAAGATCGCCGAGCGGCGCGGCTTCTGCTCCAGCGCGGCCCAGGCGCGCGCGATTTCCAGCAGCATCGCGCAGCCGGTGGCGTTATCCACGGCGCCGTTGTAGATCGCGTCTCCGTTCACCGAGGGGCCGATGCCGAGGTGGTCCCAGTGCGCGCTGAAGACGACCGCCTCGGATTTCGGTCCCGCATCGCTGCCCGGGATGATGGCTACGACATTCCGCGTGTCCTGCTCGCGCACCTTCGAGCGCAGCCGGAGATGGATGCGGATACCCAGAGGGATGGGGCGGAACTCGCGCGTGTTCGCCGCGCGCAACATCTCGGCGACGGCGTTGCCGGAAAGCCCCAGCAGGCGGCCGCCAGCCTCCTCGGTGACCCAGCCCGCGAAGGCCAGCGCCGGCTCACCTGGCGCCAGCCGCACGTAAGACTGCTCGCGGCCCCAGGAGTTCCTCACCACCTCCCAGCCGTAGCCGGCCGTAGGCGTGGTGTGGATGATGATCGCGGCCAGGGCGCCCCGGCGCTGCGCTTCCTCGAACTTGTACGTCCAGCGGCCGTAGTAAGTCAGCGCGCGGCCGCCGAAGAACCTCGGGTCCTCGGAGGGCGGCTCGTTGGTGAACAGGACGAGGATCTTGCCGCGCACGTCGGCGCCTTTGAAGTCGTCCCAGTTGAACTCCGGCGCCACGATGCCGTGGCCAACGAAAACCGCCTCGGCCTCGAGGTCCTCGCTGGGCTTCTGCCGCTCGTCCGAGCCGACGAACTCGTCGAGCCACTTGAACTCCATCTGGCGCCCGCCGCGCGCGGCCGAAAGCTGCGCGTCCGGCTGCGTCTCGACGCCGATGAGCGGCACCGCCTGGAAGTAGGTTCCGTTGTCGCCGGCGGGCTTGGCGCCGGCCAGCGCGAACTGCGCCGCCAGGTACTCGGTGGCCAGGCGGCCGCCGCGCGCGTCCACGCCGCGCCCCTCGAGCAAATCGCTGGAAAGAAACTTGACATCCGCGCGGATACGCTCCCCCGAGATGTTCTGGACCTGCGCGGAGGAGACCGCGGCCGCCGCTGCGAGCAGCAGGATAGTACGCATCATAGGCATGAATCCCAGTGTACGACCGCCGTAGCGGAGATCGTGGGGCTCACGCCGGCGCTAGCCGCGCGGCATTGCGCCTGATGGCGGTGCTAGCCGCGCGGCATGGCGGCTGATGCCGCAGAGGCGTGCCGCGTGGGTCAGGCTGCCGCTCCCTGCCGGTCGCGGCTCTGCGAGCGGGTGTATGCCGGAACCGTGTCGTGCGTTCGGTGAGCGGTCGCATCCCGTGGCTGAGCCGCGCGCGTAAGCAAGCGGAGCAGCTCGCGTGTGTGAAAGCGAAAAGGCTCCGCTCCCTCACGGTCGCGGCTCGGCTAGTGGGTGTACGTTGTTTACCGAGCGGCACGCGAGGTTCGCCAAGCGTCGGCAAGAGTGCCGACGCGGCACGCAAGAGTGCGCGCGCTATGGCGCTAGCCGCGGGGCTGGGCGTGGAGCGGCCGGCCTCTACTTCTGGGGCGGGATCACCCACAAGAGCAGCCGGGTGCCGTTCACCTCGATCTCCTGGTCCGGCTTCCAGTCGTCCATGTCGAAGCTGTGCGAGACCACGCGGGTGCCGGGCCTCAGCTCCTTGAGCAGCTTGGGGCGCAGCCGCAGATTCACGTTCGGCAGCAGGTAGAGCGTCACCACCGTGGCCTCGTGAATATCGGCGTCGAACAGGTTGCCCTCGATGAACTTCACCTTGTCGGCGACGCCGGCCTTGCGCGCGTTCTCGTTGGCCTCGCTGATACGCTGAGGGTTGATGTCGACCCCGACGGCACGCGCGCCGAACTGCTTCGCCGCGGTGACGACGATCCGTCCGTCGCCGCAACCCAGGTCATACACCGTGTCACCCGGCCGAACGTCGGCCAGCTTGAGCATCGCGACCACCAGTTCCTGCGAGGTGGGAACATACGGCACGTCCAGCGGGCGCGGAGGGCCTTGCGCCAGCGCAACCGCGGCCAGCGTCAACACGGTGATCGACAGCTTCGCTTTCAGAGTCATTCCTCTCTTCCTCCCGACGTTGAGATACCGGTACCCCAAGCAGAACAGACAGTACGAGCTTAGCCGGACGGCCGGTGGTGCCGCAAGCCAGCCTGGGAAGCCGGACCACGGCGCCTCGCTTCGAACGGTGTGAGAAGATCGGGCTAGGAGACGCCCATGACGAACACGCGAGTCGGCAGTGCCCTGCTTCTTTTCACCGCTCTCGGCTTCGGCCAGCCGCCCGGCGGCCAGATGCCGCGCATCGGCGGCGCGGGCGCCGGAGAGTGGATGAACGTGCGCGGCAATCCCTATCGCGCCCGATCCGTCACGCCGATCCCGTTCGAGAACTCCAGCCGGATCGAGAGCCTGCTACGCGGCGGCAACCTCTACCTCTCGCTCCCGGACGCGATTGCGCTGGCGCTGGAGAACAATCTGGACGTGGAGTCGCAGCGGCTGGCCCCCGGCATGGCCGACTCCGATCTTCTCCGCGCCCGCGGCGGCGGCCAGTTGCGCGGCGTAGCGCTCACGGCGACGCTCCTGCCGGCCGGGGTCGGCGGCCCGGCGAGCCCGTTGCTCAACTCGGCCACGCCCGGCTTCACCGTCACCAACTCCATCGCCGCCAACGTGACCAACGCCGCCCTTCTCAGCGAGGCCCAAAACAATCTCTCGATCTCGACCGGGACTTTCTCCTCCGGCGCCGCTCTGCCCGCCTACGACCCCGCGATCGCCGGCCAGCTCAACTGGCAGCACCAGACCACGCCGCAGGCCAACCCCTTCATCACCGGGGCCAGCCTGCTGCTCACCCGGATGACCAGCGGGAACGCCGGCCTGGTCCAGGGCTTCAGCCCGGGCACGCAGATCGCGGCCAGCTTCTCCAGCACCGCGCAGAACAACAACTCGATCCGCTCCACGCTCAACCCGTTCAGCAACAGCTCGTTCGGCCTCACCCTCACGCAGCCCTTGCTGCGAGGCTTCGGCGTGCGGCTGAACCGCCGGTTCATCCGCATCGCGCAGAACAACCGCAAGGTCTCCGACCTGGTCTTCCGCCAGCAGGTGATCGAGACCGTCTCCGGTATCGCCCGCCTCTACTACGACCTGGTTAGTCTCGACGAGGACGTTCGCGTGAAGCGTCAGACGCTGGCGCTCGCGCAAAGGCTGTATGAGGACAACCGCGTTCAGGTGGAGCAGGGCACCATGGCGTCGATCGAGCTCGTCCGCGCCCAGGCGTTGATCGCCGCCAGCCGCCAGGACCTCGTCAATTCCGAAGGCCTCGCCCGCGAGCAGGAGCTGGTGCTGAAAAGCGTGCTGACCCGCCGCGGCACCGCCGACCCGGTGATCCGCGCCGCGCGGATCGTCCCCACCGACCCGATCCCAATCCCCGCCCAGGAGCAGGTCCAGCCTGTCCAGGACTTGGTCGCGCTGGCCCTCAAGACCCGCCCCGATCTGGCCTCCGCCAACCTTCAGCTCGCCAGTTCCGAGATCACCCTGGAGGGTTCGCGGAACCAGCTCCTGCCCGACATCGAATTCATCGCCACGGCGACCAACTCGGGTCTGGCGGGGCAGGTCAACCCCCTGCTCGGGACAGGCGGGACACCGCCGGACGCGGCCTTCCTGGGCGGCTACGGCACGGCGCTCGCACAGATCCTGCGCCGCAACTACCCGACTTACGGCGTCGGCCTCCAGATCAACCTGCCGCTGCGCAACCGCGTGGCGCAGGCCGACTACGTCCGCGATCTGCTGCAACTGCGCCAATCCGAGATCCGCCGCCAGCAGATGGAAAACCAGGCTCGGCTGGAAGTCGAGGACGCCCTGGTCGCCCTTCAGCGGTCGCGAGCCGCCTACGACGCCGCGGTCGAGACGCGCGTCTACCAGGAGCAGTCGCTGGCCGCCGAGCAGGAGCGCTTCGCCGTGGGGCTCTCGACGACCTTCCTGCTGATCCAGTACCAGAGCATGCTGGCGCAGGCCCGCTCGACCGAAGTGGCCGCGCGGGGCGCGTGCGCCAAGGCCCTTGTCGCGCTCGAACGAGCCACCGGCAGGACGCTGGAGGACTACGGCGTGTCCATCGAAGAAGCCTGGCGGGGCCAGGTCTCGCGGTCTCCCACGCCGATTCCGCCCGAGCCGCCCGGCGAACCGGCCGCGACTCCGGCGCAGTAAGAGGGCGGCGCTCAGACTGCCAGCGCCGCGCGGGCGCGCACCACGCACTCGAAGCGTTCTGGGACGCCGTGCTCGATGTGCGCCAGCACCGTGTCGGCGGAGCAGGCGACCGGGTCTACACCGCTGACGACCAGGTCCGCCAGGCACCGCTGCGGCCGGATGTACAGCTCCTCCATCGGCCGGACGGTCTCGGCATACTGCCGGGCGACCGATTCGGGCGAGCGGCCGCGCTCGCGCACGTCGCGGTCCAACCGCCGCTCGAAGCAGATGCGGTCTTCCGCGTCGACGTAGACCTTAGTGCCGATGAGAGCGCGCACCTCCGGCCAGTGGAGCGCCCAAAGCCCTTCGAGAATGGCGAACCCCCGAGCCAGCACGCGCTCCACGTCGGCCCGGCGCGCATGCCGCGCGAAATCATAGAGCGGCTTCTCGATCTCGGCGCCGGCGGCCAGCGCGCGCAATTGGCCGGCCAGCAAGTCGTGGTCGATGGCCTCGGGCGTGTCGAAGTTCACCCGCGCGCGCTCCCCGAAGGGCAGGTGGCCGAGGTCGCGGTAGTAGGAATCCAGCGCGAGGATGGGCGCCCTCAGCACCGGGGCCAAGGCCCGCGCCAGCTCCGTCTTTCCGGAACCCGACGGCCCGGCGATTCCGATGAGGTAGATGGGCAAACCGCCTATCATCTCATGCCCGTAATCCGTCCGTAAGCCGGCGCGCTACAGCCAGCGCCGGCTGCACTCGCTGGGTGGATGCCGCATTCCACCGCACCGCCGCGGCTGCGTGGGGCGACTTCTCCAAGTCGCCACCGGGCGCTCCGGCCCGGGCGCGCCAGCCTGGAGGCTGGCGAGCGGCTCTGGAGAGCCGCCCTACGCGCCCTGGCGCCCGCTCCTTGTACTGTGGAGGTATGCGCCTGGCCGTTCTCTCCGACATCCACGACAACATCTGGAAGCTCGCCGCCGCCCTGGACGCCGTCCGCGGGGCCGATGCGCTCATCTGCTGTGGGGACCTGTGCTCGCCGTTCATCGTCCACCAGCTCGGCCGCGGCTTCTCCGGGCCCGTTCACATCGTGCTCGGGAACAACGACGGCGACCTCTTCCGGATCACCCAGAACGCGCGCGCCTATCCCCACCTCAGCATCCACGGCGAGTTCTTCCGCGGCGAGCTGGGCGGGCGGCAGGTGGCCGTCGTGCACTACGACAGCCTGGCCCGCCCGCTGGTCGCCTCGGGCGAGTTCGACCTGGTTTGCTTCGGCCACAACCACATCTATGAGGTGAGCCGCGCGGGCCGAACGCTAGCCGTCAACCCCGGCGCCATCATGGGCTCGGCCTTCGGCCCCGACGGCGCGCCGCGCGAGGCGCCCTCGAGCTTCGTCCTGTATGACACGGAAACCGCTGCCGCCCGCGGCTACCAGATCGTGGCATCCCCAGCCGGCGGCCCCGAGGTCCGCCCGCTGGCGTAGGCGGCTGGCGGGCCGTCTCCGTCAGGTACTCGCCCTCTACCGGCTGCGCGTTCATCATCCCGTGCTGTGAAGAATGCTCTCCAACGCGTGCGGGTATTGTAATCTGGAAGATCGACCCAGAGCGTGCGACGATGCGGCTCCGCGTTGGATCGCGGCGGGGCGGTGCACTCTTCGAGGGACGGAACATGACGAGTCGCGAGCGGGTGCTGGCTGCCTTGGACCATCGCCAGCCGGATCGCGTGCCGGTCGACTTCGGCGGCGCCTCGGTAACCGGCATCCACGTGAGCTCGGTGGCTGCCTTGCGCGACTACTACGGCTTGCAGAAGCGTCCGGTCAAGCTGCACGAGCCGTTGCAGATGCTCGGCTGGATCGATGACGACCTCAAGGACGCCATGGGCATCGATGTCGAAGGCGTGTTTCCGTACAACACGATCTTCGGGTTTAAGAACGAAAACTGGAAGACCTGGCGCGCGGGCTGGGGCCAGGAGCTGCTCGTCCCGGGGGATTTCAACGTAACGTATGACGGCAACGGCGACACGCTGATCTACCCCGAAGGCGACACGAGCGTGCCCCCCAGCGGCCGCATGCCGAAAGGCTTCTACTTTTTCGACGCGATCATCCGCCAGCCGCCCATCGACGAGGGCAAGCTGAATCCCCAGGACAATCTCGAGGAGTTCACGCCGATTGCGGACTGCTACCTGGCGCATCTGGCCCGCGCGGCGCCGGAGGCCGCTTCGAAAGGCCGCGCCGTGATCGCGGCCTTCGGCGGCACGGGCTTCGGCGACGTCGCGCTGGTCCCGGGGACGTTCCTCAAGCATCCCAAGGGCATCCGGGACGTCACCGAGTGGTACGTCTCGACCCGCACCCGCCGCGACTACCTTCACACGGTCTTCGCCGGACAGTGCAAGATCGCGCTGGCCAACCTGGAGCGGATCCGCCAGGTGGTCGCCGGCAACGTGGACGTCGCCTTCATCTGCGGCACGGACTTCGGCACCCAGACCTCGTCGTTCTGCTCGGTTCAGACCTTCCGCGAGCTTTACATGCCGTACTACCAGGCGGTGAATGGCTGGATTCACCGCCGGACCAACTGGAAGACCTTCAAGCACTCCTGCGGCGCGGTGGAGAAGTTCATGGAATCGTTTATCGACGCCGGCTTCGATATCATCAGCCCGGTGCAGTGCTCGGCCGCCGGCATGGACCCCGCGCAGCTCAAGTCCAGGTACGGCGACCGGCTGGTGTTCTGGGGCGGGGGCGTGGACACCCAGAAATCGCTGCCCTTTGGCACGCCCGAGGAGGTCCGCCGGCAAGTGCTCGAGCGCTGCGAGGTTTTCTCGAAGAACGGCGGCTTTGTCTTCGACACGGTGCACAACATCCAGGCGCTCACGCCGGTGGAGAACATCGTCGCCATGGTTGAGGCAATTCGGGAATTCAACGCCCGGTAAAGGGAGATTCATGCCTGATCTAACGAACCTCTACGACGTCATCCTGGACGGAGACAGCAAGGCGGCTGTCGCGATCGCCAAGCAGGCGCTCCAGGCAGGCGCCGACCCGCTGGAGATCGTGAACCGCCAGATGATCCCGGCCATGGACGAGGCCGGGCGGCGCTTCGAGCGCGAGGAGTACTTCGTGCCCGAGTTGCTGCTGGCCGCGCGCGCGATGAAGGGTGCGCTCGAGCTGATCCGGCCGCTGCTGGCCGCGCGCGGCGACGAGCCCGTGGGCCGGGTGGTCATCGGCACGGTCAAGGGCGACCTGCACGACATTGGCAGAATCTCATCGCCTCGATGCTGGAGGGCGGCGGCTTCGAGGTCATCGACCTCGGCACCGACGTCGGCCCGGAGAAATTCGTCCAGGCGGTGCGGGAACGCGAGCCCCACCTCGTCTGCCTGTCAGCGCTACTGACGGTGACGATGCCGTCGATGAAATCGACCATCGCGGCCCTGGAGCAAGCCGGCGTGCGCGAGGGCGTGCGCGTGGTCATCGGCGGCGCGCCGGTGACCGAAGAGTACGCCCGGGAGATCGGCGCCGACGCCTACGGGCCGAACGCTTCCTCCGCCGTGCCGATTGCCCGGAGGTTGCTCGGCAAATGAGTATCATCCATGACCTCATAGCGGCTGGGCCGGTCCTCACCGACGGCGCCTGGGGTACCCAGTTCCAGGCGCGCGGGCTGGCTGCCGGCGAGCTGCCCGATGCGTGGAACCTGGCGCACCCGGAGCGCGTCGAGGCGGTGGCCCGCGCTTACGTCGAGGCCGGCAGCCGCGTCATCCTGACCAACACGTTCCGGGCTAACCGGCTGGCGCTGGCCCCCTACGGCCTGGCTGAGAAGACCGCCGAGATCAACCGCGCCGGCGTCGCCATCTCGCGGCGCGCCGCCGGCGGCAGCGCCAAGGTGTTCGCTTCCATCGGCACCACCGGCAAGCTGCTGCTGACCGGCGAGACTACCGAGGAGGAGCTTCACGCGGTGTTCGCCGAGCAGGTCCGCGAGCTGGCCGAGAGCGGCGCCGACGCGATCCTGCTGGAGACCATGGCAGATCTGGCCGAGGCCTCGATCGCCGTCCGCGCCGCGCGCGAGACCGGCCTGGCCGTGGTCGCCTCGATGGTGTTCGACTCCGGCAAGAACAAGGACCGCACCATGATGGGCGTGACTCCGGAGCGCGCCGCCGCCGAGCTTGTCGCAGCCGGCGCCGACGCCGTTGGCGCCAATTGCGGCGCCGGCATCGCCGCCTACGTGCCGATCTGCGAGCGGTTCCGCGCCGCCACCGACCGGCCCATCTGGATCAAGCCGAACGCCGGTCTGCCAGAACTCATCGGCGGCCGAACCATCTACCGCACCTCGCCCGAGGACTTCGCCGCCTATGTGCCGGCGCTGGTCCGGGCGGGCGCCAGCTTCATCGGCGGCTGCTGTGGCACGGACCCGGAGTTCATCCGGGCCACCCGCGCGGCCTTCTCGGAGTTGCGATAATCCCTGTTAGGATTCACGCGGTCCTGCGTCTACAAGGATCATCCCGACCACGAGCGGCGGGATATCGGTGACGGTCAGGAAAGCGCTCGGCGCTCCCGGTACCAGTACGCTCAAGTGGCTCTGAGGTATTGACTTCTATCCTCTTTTCGTGATGGCATATGAATATCATGAACCGCCTTTATGCCCTGAGTGTATTGTTGGCCTTCGCGGTTGCATCGGCCTTTGCCGGCTCAGTGAACTTCGATGAGATCTCGGCCACCTGCTGCTACGCCGATGTTGTACCCGGTACGGGCCGAGGCCCCTTGCTCACGTACCCAGGCGCGACCTTCGACGGTGGTGTGGTGATGAGCAACGACGGGTGGGTCAATGTGGCCACGACCGCGCCGAACCTGTACGGGACCACCGATTCCCTGTTACTGAATGACGGTTCCTCCCTCCCCGCGTACATCACAGTCGACTTCAGTTCCCCAGTGGCGTGGCTGGCGCTCGACCTCATCAACGGCGCCGGGAGCTCGAATTTCACCGTCACGGCCTATGACGCGGCAGACATAGAGGTGGGCAGCACAACGGTCAACCTCACGAACTTCGGCCAGACCGGCTCGGTCCAGCGCGTGACTCTCAGTGCCTCCGGCATTCTGAGCGCGGTGATCACCTCGGGTCAGGCTGCCGGCAAGATCGACTTCGCGATCGACACGGTTGACTGGCCGGGCGGGACCGGCATCCCCGAGCCGGGCTCGATGTTGCTGATCGGCACGGGCCTGCTGGTCTGGGCTTCGCTATCCCGCCGTTTCCGCTGACCCGGCGCGGCAGGCAGCGGCGCGCTGCCCGGAGTGCCACTACACCCGGCGGAACAATGCGACCAGGCCGTGCGTAGCCTATTGGGGAGGGCTGTGTGGGCACCTTTATCCTGTGGCTGATTCTGCTGGTGTTGTGCTGGCCGCTGGCGCTGGTTGCCTTGGTGCTGTACCCGATCGTCTGGCTGCTCCTGCTGCCGTTCCGCATCGTTGGCATCGCCGTTGGCGGCGTACTGGAGCTGCTCTGGGCCGTGGTCACCCTCCCGGCTCGCGTGCTCACGGGTTTTGGCCGCCGCTGAACTCCGCTCGCCCGGGAGGGCTGAAACCGCCTCGGTCCGGCCCCTGCCGGCCGCATCGGTTCCCTCGGATCGCGCGCCGATCGATTCCAAGTGCCTCAACGGGAGTCCCGCGCACCAGTTGAAGGACAGGGCTGCGCGCAGTTAGAGTAGAATGATGATTCCACGCTTTGCTGTTCTTCTGGCGCTCGCATGCGCCGCCTTCTCGCAGACCGTTCAGGTCGGCTTCGATCCCACGGGTCGCGAGGTGATCGAGAGGCGCCTCAACCTTGCGCCGGAGAAGAAGGCCGACCGCCCGGCCGGCGTCCGCGGCCTCTTGGAAGAGGCCGGATGCAGGGACGCGATGCTCGAAGAGCAGGTGGTGAAGGGCAGCAAGCAGCCGAACATCATTTGCACGCTGAGGGGCGCGAGCGGCTCCGTCATCCTCGTCGGTGCGCACTACGACTTCACTGGCGCCGGCAGAGGGGTAGTGGATAACTGGAGCGGGGTCTCGCTGCTGCCGAGCCTCTTCGAGGCGCTCCGCAAGGCGCCGCGCAAGCATACCTTCGTCTTCGTCGGCTTCACGGACGAGGAGGCCGGGCTGCGGGGGTCGTGGTTCTACGTCAAGCAGCTCAGCCCCGAGCAGCGCGCCGGCATCCGGGCGATGGTGAACCTCGATTCTCTCGGGCTCTCCCCCACGAAAGTGTGGATGAGCGGCTCCGACCAGGCGCTCTTGAATCGTCTGGCGGGCGTGGCCAAAGCGATCAACCTCCCGCTTGCGGGCGTGAATGTGGAGCGGGTTGGCGGCGCGGATTCACAACCCTTCCGCGACAGGAAGATCCCCGCCATCACGATCCATTCCGTGACGCAGCAGACGCTCAAGATTCTGCACTCGCGCGACGACAACTTCTCGGCCATGAAAATGAGCGACTACTACGACACCTACCGGCTGCTGTGCGGGTATCTGGTGTACCTCGACCAGGTGCTGGAGTAGGGGAAGCCGGGCGCGGCCGGGTGCGAGCCGCGCTTTCGGACTGCGGCCTGGCCGCTAGCCCGTAGCCGAGCGACGAGCGTGGACCAGTGGATGGGCCGAGCCAGCTCGGAGAAACGGCACTAGCGCTTACTTCAAGACCTTCGCCGCTTCGGTGAAGTCGCGGATGCGCTTCGGGCCGAAGTTCACGACGTGCTTCGGGCAGCCGTCGGCCAGCAGCTTGAAGTTCTCGATGAACCGGGCCGCCAGCGCGTCGTACTTGCGGAAGTACTCCTCGCGGCTGCCCCAGGTGTTGGCCGGGTCCAGGATCTCGGTGGGCACGCCCTCGCAGAACTTGGGCACGTCGAAGCCGAAC
>JBEKLW010000229.1:0-5090 GCA_050008815.1 Bryobacteraceae bacterium | reverse complement strand
CCTCGCAGGCGCGCACGATAGCCTCGATCTCGTTCGTGCCGAGGATCGCGTCGACCGCGGGAATCTGAACCCGAATCTCGTCCCGGAACCGCTCCACCAGGCAGCCGGCCACCACCAGCCGCTTCACTCCCGCCGTGCGCTTGAATTCCGCCATCTCCAGGATCGTGTCCACGGACTCCTGCTTGGCCGGGTCGATGAAGCTGCAGGTGTTGACCACGATGGCGTCGGCCTCCTCCGGCCGGACCGTCAGCTCATGGCCTCGCGCCGCCAGGTGGCCCATCATGACTTCGGTGTCCACGAGGTTCTTCGGACAGCCGAGACTGACGAAACCGATCTTCAAGAGCTTGCTTCCAGAGTGGGAAGTGGGGTCAGACCTCAGGATAACAAAGGGCCTGCAGTGCGCGGCTGATGGAGGTGGTCCCAGTTCACGGAAGGCCCAATCACGGGCGCATCTGCACCTCGATTGTGGAGCGCCAGAACCTCACCACGCGGATGCAGATTCGTCGGCTGACCCGGCTGACGAATGCCTTCAGCAAGAAATGGGAGAATCTGTGGGCTGCCCTTTGCCTGCACTTCGCCTACTACAATCTGTGCCGGATTCATCGCAGCCTGCGCGTCACCCCGGCCATGGAAGCGGGGATTGCGAATCATGTCTGGAGCATCCGGGAACTGGTCGAGGCAGCGGCGTGAGTGACGGGATCAGGAACATCTTGACCCAGCATTGTTGTGGAGCATTTTCGGTTGTGCTTGTTTATCAATGGCTTACGCTGTTGACATGTTGGAGATAACGTGTGACAATGGTGGCTGGAATATGAACCCCGGAGTTCCTTCGGGCTACTTCGGGAGAAAATGAATGGCCTGTGGCATCCCACAGGCCGTTTCTATTTAGAAACAGGTGAGTAGGCGTGGGAGTAGCAGCCATATTTCTGGATGGCGGGTATCTTGAGAAGGTTATTCGGTTCGACCACCACGAAGCCCCAATCGATCTTCATAAGCTTGTGAACGTAAAGGCGGGATCGGACGAACTTTTGCGGGCGTACTACTACCACTGCCTGCCCTACCAAAGCAACCCGCCCACCGAAGACGAAAGGCTACGGTATGCGGCGAGGCATCGCTTTACCACTGCGCTCTCCTACCTCCCGAGGTTCGAGGTTAGACTCGGGCGGCTGGCTTATCGGGGACTCAATTCACAGGGAGAGCCAATCTTTCAGCAAAAACGGGTCGATTGCATGATTGGCGTCGATATGGCCATCTTGGCTGGGAAGGGAAAGATCACAAGCGCTGTGATCTTCAGTGGGGACAGCGACGTCATTCCCGCCTTGGAGGCGGTAAAAAGAGAGGGTGTTCTCGTCACTCTCTGGCACGGCAGCTTTTCACGCGACACTAGGCCCAGCAGGGAATTGGTCGAGATTGCCGACGAACGCCGAGAACTCACTGCGGAGATCGTAAAGAAGATCCTCCGACCCAGCCGACCACCGCGACTCGCCCCTCAAACCGAATAGGGTACGGCGCGTTCATCTCCCTGTGCCGCGGGGCAGCGCTCCAAGTCCAAAGGCATGGGCTAGAGTCGTGGCCGGGCCGGAGGATCTCCTCAACGCACCTTTCAGACACCACCCGCGGCTGAGCGCATGCCCCCGCTTTCCGGCCCGTCAGCCTGAGATTCTTCGGCGCCCGGCGGCACAACTAGTTTGATGGCAGGCGTCGCGGGGCTTCTCACCCAGGAAGAACAACTCGACTGGCTCGCGCTCAGGATGGTGCCCGGACTCGGCGCCCGGACCACCGTCAGGCTGCTGGTGCGCTACGGCTCGCCGCAGGCCATCCTGCGCGCGTCCCGCAGCGAGTTGGAAGCGCAGGGGGTCGCCGGCAGCGTGGCCCAGAGCATCTGCAGCGGCTGTGCCTTTGACGATGCGGTCCTCCAGCAGCAGAAGCTCCAGGAGTGCGGGGCCGAGCTGGTCGTGCTTGGCGACCCGCGCTATCCGGCGCTGCTCAAGGAGATCTTCGATCCGCCCGCGCTGCTGTTCGTCCGCGGGCAGGTGGAACTGCTCGGCTCGCTCATGCTCGCCATCGTCGGCACGCGGCGGCCGACCCCCTACGGCCTGGCCGTTACCGAGCGGATCAGCGGCGACCTGGCCCGCGCCGGCCTTACCATCGCCAGCGGCATGGCGCGCGGCATCGACTCGGCCGCGCACCGCGGGGCGCTCGCCGCCGAGGGCCTCACCGTCGCCATCCTGGGCTGCGGCGTGGACGTGGTCTACCCGTCGGAGAACCGCAAGCTCGCCGCCCAGATCGCCGAGCGAGGCCTGCTGGTCTCCGAATTCCCCATGGGCGCCCCCGCCTATCCCCAGAACTTCCCCATCCGAAACCGCGTGATCAGCGGCCTCAGCCTGGGCGTGCTGGTGACCGAGGGCGCGCAGTACAGCGGCTCGGCCATCACCGCCCGCATGGCGCTGGAGCAGGGCAGGGAAGTCTTCGCCGTCCCCGGCAGCATCATCTCCAGGCTGAGCTGGGGGCCGAACCTGCTCATCAAGCAGGGCGCCAAGCTGGTGCAGGACTGGAACGACGTCGTGGTCGAGCTGGCCCCCGAGCACCGCCGCGAGCTGGCCAGCCGCGCCCAAGGGCGCCTCTTTGCCGAGGACGGCGACGGAAACGCCCCGGCGGTCTCCGGCGCATCGCAGCCGCCCGAGGGCCTCAGCACAATCGCCCGCCAGGTCCTGCAACTGCTTCGAGTTGAAACACCCACGCACATCGATGCTCTGCTCGATCGCCTGGAGGCCATCTCCTCCTCGGAAGCCATCGCCGCGCTGTTCGAGCTGGAGATGGCGGGCACCATCCGGCAGCTTCCCGGGAAAAATTTTGTTAGAGTGTGGTGAGAGTCGTTTCAGGTACCAGCCCAGTGGGAATTCCAGGCAGAGCGGGGCAAGACGGTACGTGTGCTGGTACACTGAACGCGGATTCATAGCCCTATGCCCAATTCTCTGGTCATCGTCGAATCCCCGGCGAAGGCAAAGACCATCGGCAAGTACCTTGGCAAGAACTTCGTAGTCAAGGCCTCGCTCGGCCACGTCAAGGACCTCCCCAAGCGAGACCTGGCCGTGGACGTGGAACACGGCTTCGAGCCCACCTACGTGATCATCGAAGGCAAGCGCAAGCTGATCAACGAGCTCAAGCAGGCGGCCCGCAAGTCCGACACCGTCTACCTGGCGGCCGACCCGGACCGCGAGGGCGAGGCCATCTGCTACCACCTCCAGGAAGAGCTGGAGGGCAAGAAGAACGGCCCGCGCGTCCGCCGGGTGATGTTCAACGAGATCACGCCCAACGCCATCCGCAGGGCCTTCGAGCACCCCGGCGCCGTCAACATGAGCCTGGTGGAGGCGCAGCAGGCGCGGCGCGTGCTGGACCGCCTGGTGGGCTACAAGATCTCTCCGCTGCTCTGGGACAAGGTGCGCCGCGGCCTCTCGGCCGGCCGGGTCCAGACCGTAGCCGTGCGCCTCATAGTCGAGCGCGAGCGGGAGATCCGCGCCTTTGAGAAGCGCGAGTACTGGACCATCGACGTCAGCCTGGGTGCGAAGAAGCCGCCGGTGCTGACGGCGCGACTCATCAAGCGCAACGAGGAGGGGCTCGAGATTCCGGACCAGGCCGCGGCCGAGGGGTTCGTCGCGGCGCTGGAAGGGGCGGCATACCTGGTCCAGAGTGTCGTCGCCCGCGAGAAGAAACGGTACGCCGTCCCGCCGTTCATCACCTCCACGCTGCAGCAGGAGGCCTCGCGCAAGCTGCGTTTCAGCCTCAAACGGACCATGGGGCTGGCTCAGCGGCTCTACGAGGGCGTCGCGCTCGGCAAGGAGGGCCCCACCGGCCTCATCACCTACATGCGCACCGACTCCACCCGCGTGGCCGAGGAGGCGCTCCAGGAGGCGCGCGAGTTCATCGGCGCCAGGTTCGGTCCCGAGCACGTGCCGGAGTCGCCCAACTTCTACCGCGGCAAGAAGGGCGCCCAGGACGCCCACGAAGCCATCCGCCCGACCTCGGTGATGCGCACGCCCGAGTCGGTCGCCAAGTACCTGGAGGACGACGCGCTGAAGCTCTACCGCCTGATCTGGCAGCGCTTCGTGGCCTCGCAGATGATGCCGGCCGTGTTCGACCAGACCACCGTCGATGTCTCCGCCCAGGGCCAGGACGGCGCCCGCTACCTTTTCCGCGCTACCGGTTCGGTGCGGCGCTTCGACGGCTTCATGGCCGTCTACGAGGAGGGCAAGGACCAGAAGGACGAAGAGGACGAGGAGCTGCGGCACAAGCTGCCCGCCGTCAGCGAGGGCGAGAGCCTCAAGTTCCGCTCCCTCCAGCCCGAGCAGCACTTCACCGAGCCGCCGCCCCGTTACACCGAGGCGACGCTGGTCAAGAAGCTCGAGGCCGACGGAGTGGGCCGGCCCTCCACCTATGCCTCGATCATTTCCACCATCCAGGACCGCGGCTACGTGAGGAAGGAGAGCGGCCGCGTTCTGCCCACCGAGCTCGGCATGGTGGTCACCGACCTGCTCGTCGAAGCCTTTGGCGACATCTTCGACATCACCTACACCGCGCGTATGGAGGAGGAGCTCGACGAGATCGAGGAGGGCAAGCTAGACTGGCGCGCCGCCATCGGCGAGTTCTACGTCAAGTTCAAGGAAGACCTGAGCCACGCCGAAGAGCACATGACCGACATCAAGCGGATGGAGAAACCCACCGACTTGGTGTGCGACCGCTGCGGCAAACCCATGGTGATCCGCTGGGGCAAGCACGGCAGCTTCATCGGGTGCTCGGGATATCCCGAGTGCAGCAATACGCGCGAACTGACCGCGGATTTGCCCGACGTCGAGGGCGCCGACCTCACCGACGGACAGGACGAGGAGTACTGCGACAACTGCGGCCGGCCGATGGTGCTCAAACGCGGCCGCTTCGGCACCTTTTACGCCTGCTCCGGCTATCCCGAGTGCAAGACCACCCGGCGCATCGGCGGCGCCGAGCGCAAGCCCGACGTCCTGCTGGATGAGACCTGCCCGCAGTGCGGCAGCCGGCTGGCCCTCAAGCACGGCCGTTTCGGCGAGTTCACCGCG
>JBEKLW010000228.1:0-5110 GCA_050008815.1 Bryobacteraceae bacterium | reverse complement strand
CTATCCGATGAAGAAAGAGTACGCCCGCGTGGGCGAGCCGGGCGTGGAGTACAACGGCCCGCCGGTGGCGGACGCCCCCGCGGGGCCGCTGCGCATCGGCCTGTTCGGGCCGCGGGCCAGCCAGGCCGCGCTCGAGCTGGCGAGCCTCCTCCAATCCTATGGGGGCCGCTACCAGGTCGTGCCCGTCTCCTCGGACGCGCCTTGGGGCAAAGCTTCGGAGGCGCTCGTGGACCTGGTCTACAGGCAGAACGCCATCGGCATCGTTTCGACGGAGCGCAACTCGAGCCACCTGGCCGAGCAGCTCGCCATCAAGGCTTTCGTGCCGCTGATTGCGCTCTCCTCCGACCGCAGCCTGACCTCGGTGAACATCCCCTGGATCTTCCGTCTCCCGCCCGAGACCGCGCTCGCCGACGCGGTGCGCTGCCTGATCGACGGCGCGGAGAGATCCGGTCCCAATCGCGGCCGCCTGCGCGAAGTGCTGGCTTCGGGCGCGGCGCTGGCCGGCCGGTTCGAGTTCGATTCCCGCGGCGAGCTGCGCCAGTAACGCGCCCCCCGGGGCAGGCCGCGCGGTTAGCGCCGAAAACGGGGCCAGGCTACTCTGTCCCAAGCGCAGCGAGTGGACAGAGCTGCCTGCACCCGTTTTCGCGCAACTGGGCTGCTAGACTAACTAGTGAAGCCTGTGCGGCCCTTCTCCTTCGAGATGTCCCGGCTGCGGGGCACTCTCGTCCTGCTCTCACTGTGCGCACTCGCCGGCTGCTCTTCCGGCCCGTCGCGGCAGCCCGAGATCGGCGCGGCCTACGCGGGCCCCGTGACGCTCAAGGTGCGCCGCGAGATCGATCCTCGTTCCCCTGAGGTCGTCACGGTGGCACACGGCGAGCGGCTGGGCATCATCAGCCACAGGCGCCGGTTTGTCAAGGTCCGCACGGCCCAAGGCATCGAGGGCTGGACCGAGGCGCGCCAGTTGCTCGCCCCCGAGCAGATGGAGGCGTTGAACAGGCTGGCCGAAACGGCGCGCCGGACGCCGTCCCAAGGGGCCGCCACCGTCTACGAGCCTCTGAACGTGCACACCGAGCCGAACCGCCAGGCGCCCAGCTTCTACCAGATCCAGGAGGGCGAGCTGGTGGAGCTGGTCGCGCACGAGCTCAGCCCGCGAATGCTGTATCAGGCCAAGGGCCTGCGGCCGCCGCCCGCGCCACCCAGGAAGCCGGCGCGCAAACCCAGGGAGGAGACGGGACGCCTGGCGCGGCCACCCATGCCGCCGGCGCCGAGTCTGCCCGGCAACTGGATCGAGCTTTCTAAGACGCCCGTGTCCGCGCCGCGCGTGCCCGAGAGAGAACTTCAGCCGCCCAAGCCCGTGCCCATCGACGACTGGAGTCTGGTGCGGTTCAAGAACGGCCGCGCTGGCTGGGTGCTCACCGCGAACTTGAAGATGAACATCCCCGACGAGGTCGCGCAATACTCCGAAGGCCACCGCATCACCTCGTACTTCGCGCTGGCCGACGTCAACGACGGCGGCCAGATAAAGCACAACTGGCTGTGGACCACGATCCGCGGCGGCAGCCAGCCCTACGATTTCGACAGCTTCCGCTACTTCATCTGGAACGTCCGCCGGCACCGTTACGAGACGGCATACGTCGAGAGCAACCTCACGGGCTACTATCCCGTCCAGGCGCATCCCGCCAGGCTGCTGGTGAACAAGCGGCTGGAGACCGTACCGGGCTTCATTTTGATCGTCGAGGAAGGCGGCGTCCACTACAAGAAAACCTACGCCTGCCAGACCTACATCGTGAGGCTGATCGGCAGGGAGAGGATCGCGGCGCCACCCCCTCTCAGCCACCAGGCATCCGGAGCCCGAGCCGCAACGGCCAGTCCACCGGCGCCACCCCAGCCGGCTCCGACGGGCTTCGGCGCCCGCCTCAAGGCCCTGAGAGAGCGCTGGTTCGGAAAGTAGCCGGGCTGCTGTTCTGCGCCGGACCCGGAGTCACACCCGGTCCATCGCGAGGAACTCGTGGATGTGCGGCTCCTCCGACTCAACCAGGCTGGCCACAGGCCCGAAGTAGATCACTTTTCCGTCGTGGAGCACCACCACGCGGTCGGCCACTTTTCGCATCAGGTCCAGATCGTGCGTGACCACGATCGAGGTCAGGCTGAGCTGGCGCTTGAGCCGCAGCATGAGGTCCGCCATGTGGTCGGACATGATCGGGTCCACCATGGTCGTCGGCTCGTCGTAGAGGACGCACTCCGGCTGGGCCGCCAGCGCCCGGGCTATGGCCACCGCCCGCTTGTAACCGGTCGAGATGTCGGCGGGGTAGGCCTCCACGAACTCCTCTAAATCCACCAGTTTCAACAGGCCGCGCACCACGTCCCGCTTGTTCTGCTCGTTGTAGTCCTCGCGCAACTCGAGCGAGAACAGGATGTTCTCGGCAATCGTCAGCGAGTCGAACAGCGCGCCGGACTGGAAGACCATGGTGACCTTCTTCCGGATCCGGCGCAGTTCCGCCTCCGGGAAGTCCGTGATGTCCTCGTGGGCCACGATTATGCGCCCCTGGTCCGGTTTCATGAATCCCATGATGTGGGCCAGCGTCACGGACTTGCCCACCCCGCTCCGCCCGATGATGGCTACGGTCTCTCCGGCGTTGACGTGAAAGCTCACGTCGTCTAAAACGGGGTAGTCGAACGTCTTATAGACGTGGCGGAATTCGATGTAGTGGGGATAGGTTTCGCTCATGGTCTGCTGGAGAGCGCAGTGAGGGGCGAGCGTGCCTCATGAAGAGCCAAGTCCTTAGGGGTGTTAAGGTTACGGAAGGCCGTGGACTCGGAGACGGGCCGGCAGACCGCCCGCGGCGCCGCCCCGGCTTCGAGCCGCGCCCTTCTGCCGAACCTCATCCCGGCCTTGCTCGTCCCCATCCTGGCGCTCTGGCCTCCGGCCAGCGCGAAACCGGCGCGCCGAAGGATTCTGGCTTCCGTCCCGCCGCGCGGCTTCCGGGCCAGCGCCCCTCGCCGCCCCTGGTCCATGAGAAAATGATAGCATCTGAGGCATCGAGCACCCGCCGAATCGCCGTGTTTCCGGCGGGTCCCGCGCAAGCACTGGCCGGCGGCGCCCGTGAATTGGGGGCCGGCGGGCATCGAATCGCTGGGCACAAACGCGCCGGCTGGCGTAAAATGTCTTAGAACAGGAATATGCGATTCTGTTTTATTATTGGCTGGGTGGCGCTGTCTTTCTGCGGCGCGGCCGAGCTTCCGGACCCCGCTGCGCCGCCGGCCCGCATTTCCACGGTCGTTCGCGCCGACCGGCGAAACGGACGCCTGGTGCGCTCGATCGCCGTCTCCCCGCGTCCCGCCCCGAACGCTGCGGCTGCCGGGGCCCCGGCCGCCGTCAGCCTCGACCCTTACGTCCGGCAGACGGCGGAGCGCTACCAGGTGGACCCGCTGCTGGTCCACTCCGTCATCCAGATCGAGAGCAACTACAACCCGCTGGCCATCTCGCCGAAGGGCGCACTGGGCCTGATGCAGCTCATGCCCGCCACCGCACGCCGTTTCGCGGTCCGGAACAGCTTCAATCCCGCGGAGAACATCGACGGCGGCGTCCGCTATCTGAAGTACCTGCTGACGCTGTTCGAGAACCAGCAGTCGCCCGAGCGGCTGGCCCTGGCCGCTTACAACGCCGGCGAGGGCGCGGTCCTCAGGCACGGCGGCATCCCGCCGTTCCGCGAGACCACGGCCTACGTCGACCAGGTTGTCAACCAGTGGGCGGCCAAACGCGCCGCCGCGCCGAGGCCGGCCCCGCAGGCGGCGTCGCCGCGCATAGTCCAATTCTTCGATTCACGGGGAGTGCTGCACATTCAGACCCTTTATGAACCCTGATGGCTACGCCGTCCGCGTTCGTCTTGGTTCCGGATTGCTGTCCGCGCTCTTGCTGGCAGGGATGGGAATGTCCCGGCCCCCCGAAGCGGCTGCGGGGGTCCGGGTTACCGCCGTTCGTTTCTGGTCGCTCGGCGATGTCACCCGCGTGGCGATCGAAACCGACGCCGAGGCTGAGTATCGTTCCGAGCGGATCGATAGCCCCGACCGGCTGGTTATCGACCTCCCCGAGGTCCGCCGCCAGCCGGGCATGCGCGGCGTCGAGACCGTCGAGGTCGGCGATAGTCTTCTGAAGCAGATCCGCGTGGCCCTCTGGACGCCGGGAACCACGCGGGTCGTGCTCGACCTGGCTGCCCCCGTCGAGTACTCGATCTCGCAGCTCACCAATCCGAGCCGCATTATCATCGAGCTGCGCGCCCCAGGCCGCGGCCCCGCCACGCCGCCGGTCCGGAGCGTCACCGGAAGTCACTCGATGGCTGAGCCCGCGCCAGCCCCCGAGCCGGTCGGAACCGAGCCCCTCAAGCCCGAACCTTCGTCCGCGCCGGCGCTCAGGCCGGAGACGGCCGCCCCGGCGGTCGTCTCAACCAGGCCGCAGCCCAGAACCGAGCTGCCCTCCGCCGCGCCCCCAGCCAAGGCGCAACGGCCAGCCGGGCCGACCCCGCCGCTCGCCTCGGCGGTGGCGCCGTCCAAGCCGGCCGCCAAGCCTCCTGCGCGCGGCGCCTCCGGCCAGCCGGCAGCCGACGGAAGGACGCCGGCCGAGGTGGCGCTGGCCGCCAAGCGGGATAGTCGCGGCGACCGCTCACTCATTCGCGCGCTGGGCCTCAAGCTGGAGCGCGTCGTCATCGATCCGGGGCACGGCGGCCGCGACACCGGCACCATCTCCCCCGGCGGACTGATGGAGAAGGAACTGGTGCTCGATGTTGCCAGGCGCCTCGGCGCGCTCATCACGCAGCGGCTGGGGAGCGAGGTCATCTACACGCGCACCGACGACACCTTCGTCCCGCTCGAGGCGCGCACCCAGCTCGCCAACGACAAAAAAGCCGACCTGTTCCTATCCCTTCACGCCAACTCTTCTTCCTTGCCCCGCGTGGCCGGCTCGGAGACGTTCTACCTGAACTTCACGACCTCCCCGGACGCGCTGGAGGTCGCCGCGCGCGAGAACGCCAGTTCGCAAACCTCCATCTACGAGCTCCAGACCCTCGTCCAGAGGATCACGCTCAATGAAAAGGTGCAGGAATCCCGCGAGTTC
>JBEKLW010000227.1:0-5131 GCA_050008815.1 Bryobacteraceae bacterium | reverse complement strand
AAGGCCAGCGTGGTCTTCCCGGTCCCGGACGGCCCGCTGAAGTGGCAGGCGTACCCGGCCTCCAAGTAGGCCTCCGCGCGCCTGCAGATGGCTTCGATCGAGGGAGTCATTACGAAGTCCTCCCGGGGCTCCAGCCTTAGAACAGTCTGTTTCTGTGTCATTGCGCCTTTCCCTGGCCTGCTCAGTCCACGACGGGATAGTAGAGCGAGTCGATCTTCTCGACCGTTCCTTCCTCCAGCAAGCTCTTGGTCACCGCGATCAGGCCCCGCCAGTCCACCCCTAATGCGTTGCCAATGTCGACCAGCCGGATCCCGTCCTCGTGTGCACGGATGATTCCCATCACTCGTTCGCTCTCGCTCGGCTGGGCGGGCTGTTCCGGCTCTGTGGACGCGGAAGTCGGCCCCGCTGGCGCGGTTGCAGCCGTTCCTGTTCCGGCTGGTTTCTCCTTCACTCTGGTGGCGGCCGGCGCCTCGAAATCTCCGCTGACCGGCGTCTTGCTCCAGAGCTGCGTGGCCGCCAGAACGTCCGCAGCGATGCCGCCCAGCGCCAGGCGTGTCGAGTGCCTCAACTCGCCTGCTGCGCCACGGATCTCCGCAACCCGGCCGCGCGCCCGCCCCCTGGCCGCCTGCGCCGCGTCCCGCCGCTCCCTGCCGTACCGATCGAGCGCCGCACGCGTGGCGCTGCGAATCTGGGCCAACTCGCTGTGGCGCGCCTCGGCCGAGAACCGCACCTGCTCCACCAGGCTCTGCATGGCCTTGCTCAATCTGTCCATTGCCGCGTTCCTTGTTCCCCGGGCTTCTCGCCACACCCGCAGACGGGCTTCCCGTAGCTGCTGTCGTCCCAGCGGGCTCCCCGGCCGCCCCCTGCCGCTCTTACTTTGTCCGCGCGGGCATTCGCGACGGCTTGGACTGCCACAGCCGGGTGGCGGCCGCCACGTCCTCGCCGATCCCGCCCATCATCGTTCTGACGCTCGCCCGCAGCGTGTCGACAGCGGTGCGGATGCCGCCGATCTCCGCCTGCACGGACTCCCGCATCTGGCTGGCCATCCGGCCTCGCTCGGCTCGCAGGTCCTGCAAGTGCCCGCTCATCCGGGAGTGGACCTCGCCCACGGCCGCCCTGCGTTCCGCCGAAGCCTGGCCCAGCTCCGCCCTCATCCCCCGCGCCGCCTTCACGCGATCGCTCGCCTGCCGTTCCAGTTTCGTCCCCAGCGCGGCCGCCTCGACCCGGATCTTCCGCGCCCGTTTGGAACGCTCCTTCTCGTACTCGGCCAACAACACCCGCGAGGCCTTGTGCACATGCCGGACGCCCATGTGGCGCGCAGCCGCCGAGGACCGGACTCCCTTCACGAGCTTCTCCATGTCGGTTTTGATCTTTCCCATAAAGAACCTTCCTTCCTCCTGCTCCCCAACGCCCGGGCGCCCGCCCGCACCGCCGGCAGGCTCCCGGAAAAGGCAGGCCGGGGTTCACCGAAACGGCCGGCCTGCCCGATTCCTGACCTTAGGCAGGCGTGGCCGCCGAGGCCGTCAAGCCAACCGCTTCGGCATACTTCAGCCAGGTATCGACTGAAGCGATGACCACGCGGGCTTCGATGGACAGCAACTCGATGCCAACGAGCGAGACCCGCACGAACGCGTCGATCACGACGCCGCGATCCAGGATGCGATCGATCACCTCAGCCAAGCTCGAAGAATCGGTTGTTTTCTGAACCGATGCCATCATGCACCTCCTTTCTCCACCCGGTGACCTGCAAGCAGGAGGCCAAAGAACGAGAAAGACCAAGTCACTCGGAAACACATGACTTATCACGGGACAAGTTATCGCTTGCTGTTAGCTCATTGGGAACTGCTTCCTTATGTTAGCAATTCATTCCCGACGTACTCCGCACAGATAAATGGATACTCTTACTCCAACCGCCTTCTAACTCCGTGTTGCAGGCCATTGTTGATGTATTCACCTTAGCGGCATTGGAATTAGTCCGTTGCTTCCGAGTCCGCGACGCCGGCGGACTCCTGCTGTATCTCTCTAAGGCGCGAGCGCAGCGTCTTAGGGTCCACACCTAGAATGCGCGCCAATTCCTGACGGTTTACGCGAGTGCGCTTCTGCAGTTCCAGGATCACTTTCTTCTCGGCTTCTCGGCCGGCCCACTCCTTGATGCGCCGCAGGTCGACGTGCGCGGAGCCGGCCAAGCCGGCTGGCGGGGTGGCGGGAACGGCGACTATGACGCGCTGGCACTCGCGCAGATGGGACGGCAGGTGCTCGACCGAGATCCTATGCCCGGCGATGGCCGCCGCGGCAGCCAGTACCTGCTGCAGCTCCCGGACGTTGCCGGGCCAGGAGTACGCCTTAAGCGCCTCGAGACATTCGTCGGAGATCTGGAGGTCGGGCTGGGCGTGCTTCCTCCGGTGTTGATCGAGGAAGTACCGGACCAGGAGTTCCAGGTCGCCATCCCGGTCTCGCAGGGGCGGCACCTCGAGGGTCAGCCCGTTCAGACGGTGATAGAGGTCCCGGCGAAAGCCTCCGGTGTCGATGGCCTGCCGCAGGGGAGTGTTGGTCGCGCTGATGAACCGGACCTCCAGCCGCTTGATTCGCGAGTCTCGCGCTCCCAGCGGAGTGAAGCTCTGTTCTTCGACGAGGCGCAGGAGTTTGGACTGACAGCCCAAGGGCAGAGCGCCGATCTCGTCCAGAAACAGGGATCCCTGGTTGGCCCAGGAGACCTTTCCCGGTTTCTTTTTGACAGCGCCGGTAAACGCCCCTTCCTCGTATCCGAACAGCTCGCTTTCGGTGAGGTGCTCGGGCAGGGTGCCGCAATCGATTGCGACGAAGGGCGCTCGGGCGCGCTTTGAAGTCTCGTGCAGGGCCCGGGCAAAGAGCTCTTTGCCGGTTCCGGTTTCGCCCTGGAGCAGGACCGGGATATCCGTCGGGCCAATCTGCTCGACCAGCTTCCAGATTCGCTTCATGGGGCGGCTTTCGCCGATGATCCGGTCCCGGAGGGACACTTCCTTGGGCGCGCGCGCGGCTAGGATCTGGTCGATCTGACTGAGCAGCCTTGGTTTGTCGAACGGTTTCTCTAAGTAGTCGGCGGCTCCCGACTGAATCGCCTGAACGGCGGTGCGGATCTGACCATACGCCGACATCATGATGACGAGCACGTCCGCGCTGGCCTTTTTCAAGGCGCGGAGTACCGCTAGGCCGCCCATCTGGGGCAGCATCAGATCCAATAGGACCAGGTCGGCTTGGAGCCTTTCCTGCTCCTTCAGGCCATCTTCTCCGCTGAAGGCCGAATGCACGGCGAACTTCGGACTCAGCACCGCGGCTAGCGTCTGGTGAATCTGCGCGTCATCGTCGATAATGAGGACGTTTTGCGGCTTGCGCATCGGGTTTCTCGGGTAAGTCACCTACTCCGTCCCGGCTTCCTCCTGATGAACTGGCAGCGTCAGTGTAACCGTCGTACCATGCCCTTTCTGGCTGGCTAGGTGTATCTCCCCTCCGTGCTCCTCGATCACCTGACGGCAGAAGGCCAGTCCCAATCCCGTCCCTCGCGGCTTGGTCGAATACAGGGGCCGAAAGACTCTGCGCATTTCGGCCTCCTCGATCCCTGCTCCGGTGTCCTCAATCGCGATGATGACCGAGTCGCCGTCGGGGGTCGAATTGGCCGGGCGGGCGCTGATGTTGAGCCGTCCGCCGTGCGGCATGGCCTCCAGGGCGTTCTTCAGCAGATTGAGCAGCGCCTGCCCGATCATCCGAACATCCAGATGGCAGGGCGGCAGCGAGGGCTTAAGGCCGACGGTGACTTCGACTCCTTGCTGCTCCGCTTCTTTGCCGATGAAGGCCAGCTTCCGGCGGATCAGATCGCCGACGTTCACCATTTCGTAGTGAGCCCGATGCTGTCCCGTGAAGTCCAGCAGACTGCGGAGCAGGCGCCGCATCTGGTCCAGATGCTCCAGGGTCACCTCGACGGCGTCGACCAGCGTGAGATCTCCGTCCCGGCTCATCTTCTCCCAGACGTACTGAAGATTCGAGCTCATGCTGCTTAGCGGGTTGGCCAGCTCGTGCGCGATTCCGGAGGCCAACTGCCCCATGGCTACCAGCTTCTCGGTCTCGACGAGCTGGTCCTGCATCCTCCTCGTCTCGGTGACATCCTCGAGCAGCAGCAACCGGAACGCGCCGCCAGGGTCACGCGTCGAGTCGAACCCAGGCTCCCGGCCCCCGCTTGATCCATTGCCCGGCAGTGGCACAATCGTGATCCTGAGAATCCGCGCCGAAACGGACTCCTGTGCCAGTGGCTGAATCTCAATCACTTTTACCGGCTTTTCGCCGAGATCGAGCACACACCTGGCCAGGTCCTCGCAGGGCACCAAGGCCGTGATTGGCAATCCGATCAGTTCGGCCGGCGCGATTTGGAAGAGGGCCGAGGCGGCCCGGTTGGCGAGTTCGACGCGGAGGCGCCCGTCCAGCAGAACGACCGCCTGGGGCAGGTGTTCGAACAGGCACTCGTAAATTGGATTCCCGGCCTCGGACCACGCGCTGGCCGCCTGCTCCGACGGCGCGACAGTTCCCCGCAGCTCAGTTCCCTCCGCTTGTGCCGGACCCGCCTGCATGCGCACTGGACTCGGCTCTACTTCGGCGAGACTCGGTCGAAGGCGAGCTCGAAATGTTTGGCGCTGACCTCAAAAGCCGAAAGCGGCTGGTCGCTCCCCTTCGCCAGGAACTCGCGGATGGCCGCCAGACCCGCCTCGCGGCACAGGCTCTCGATATCGGCGCCGCTAAAGCCCTCGCTCCTTCGAGCCAGCGCCTTTAAATCCACCTCCGCTGTGAGCGGCTTCGCACGCGTGTGAACGTGCAGGATTGCCAGCCGGTCCTTCTCCTCCGGCAGACGCAATTCCAGAAGCCGATCGAACCGGCCCGGCCGCAGCAGAGCCGGGTCTAGCATGTCGATCCGGCTGGTGGCGCCCAGGACGATTATTCCCTTCAGCTCTTCGATGCCGTCCATCTCGGTGAGCAGTTGACTGACGACGCGCTCAGCGACGTGCGAATCCCCGCCGCCTCCGCCGCGGTGCGGGGCCAGCGAGTCGATTTCATCGAAGAAGACGATGCACGGCGATGCCTGCCGGGCCTTCTTAAAGACTTCCCG
>JBEKLW010000226.1:0-5159 GCA_050008815.1 Bryobacteraceae bacterium | reverse complement strand
ACGATGCTGGCCGCCACCTGGGCAGCCATGGTCCAGTTCGGTCGGGAGGGATACCGGCACTACGCCCGGGCCATCTTCGAGACGGCGGCGGAAGACGATCGGATCATCGCCCGCAACCCGTGCCACATCGACGGGGCAGCCAAGGAAGAGTCGGACGAACGCGAGATCGTTCCGCTTCCGGTCGTCTTCGAGATCGCCAAAGCTGTTCCGGTGCGGTATCGCGCCCACGGCGAGGATGTAGCCAGCCGCGTCGAGTGCCAGCACAAGCAGCATGGCGCCTGTCAGTTTGACATGCAGACTATGGCCCAGACCCGCCAGGCCGCGCCGGGAGCGGTCCGCGCCAGCAGCCCGGTCGACGACAGCAGCACCGTGCACGGGTCGTCCGCCACCTCCAGCGGCACCGCCGCGGTCAGCGCGGCGCCGTTGCCCTCCAGCAGGATGGTGCGCCGGGGCGTGCCGAACCGCTTGGCCACGTCGGCCAGCTCGAAGTTGTAGACCGAGTTCTGGAGCTCGTCGGCCAGGCGCACGTCGCCGTAGCTGAAGCCGGGCGCCCACTGGATGTCGTAGACGCTGTCCTTCACTTGCAGGAATGCCGTCAGCCGCTCCAGCCCGTACGTCAGCTCGGCGGGAATCAACTCCAGGTCGATGCCGCCGCACTGCTGGAAGTAGGTGAACTGGGTGATCTCCAGGCCGTCCAACATCACCTGCCAGCCGATGCCCCAGGCGCCCAGCGTGGGCGACTCCCAGTTGTCCTCCTCGAACTTGATGTCGTGCTTGCGGAGGTCGATGCCGATGGCCAGCAAGCTCCCCAGGTACTGGTCGATGATGTCGGCGGGCGAGGGTTTGAGGATGACTTGAAGCTGCCAGTGCTTGTAGAGGCGGTTGGGGTTCTCGCCGTAGCGGCCGTCGGCGGGGCGGCGGCTGGGCTGCACGTAGGCCACGCGGTAGGGTTTCACGCCGAGCACGCGCAAGAAGGTCTCAGGGGCCATCGTGCCGGCGCCCACCTCCAGGTCGTACGGCTCCTGGATGATGCAGCCGCGATCGGACCAGTACTTCTTCAGCTTGAACAGGACGTCCTGGAACGTGTCCATAGTTAGAAGCCGCCAGTTGCCAGCCGCTGGCCCTCAGCCATCCGCTAAAGGCCTTCGAGCAGCGGCACCGTAATGAGCTTCCGCTCGATGTGCTCCTCGATGCCGCGGACCAGAAACCGCCGCAGGTCCGCCGCCGTTTCCCGCGTCCACTGCCGCGGGATCAACTGCTCCAACGGCGTGCGCAACATCTCCGCCGCGATCGCCCTGGAATCGCTCGCCACCCTCAGCTCCGGCAGGATGCCCGAGAGCTTCACCGACCAGAGCGCAAAATACATCACCGCCTGCCAGACGCCTTCCCCCCGCCGCGCCCGCAGGTAGTCCAGAACCGCCAGCAGAAGCCGGAAAAACCGCTCGTTCGGCTCTGCCGGGGGGAGGACCTGCTCGGAGACTTCGGCGAAGAAGTCGAGCGCAACCCCTACCGCGTAATCCGAAGCCAGCGTGAACTGCGAGCAGATCAACTCGCAGGAATCCAGATTGACCAGCTCCCTGGTTTCCGGCTGGAAGTAGTACATCTTCACGTGCGAGAGCCGCTCCAGGCCGCTGCCGAACGGATTCTTCGGCCGCCGCGCCCGCCGGGCCACCCCGCGCAACCTGCCCTGGTCTCTGGCCAGGAAACTGACAATCAGGTCCGCTTCTTTGAGCGGATAGGTTCTGAGAACCAGGGATTCGCTGACACAAGCCGGCACACGCGGATACTCCAGGGTAGCAAATGCGCGACGGAGCCGCTGGCGCCTCGGTCTCCGCTTTGTGGCGCGAGCTTTGCCGTCGTTTGGCATCCGCAATCGGACAGCGTGCAGCGTCGGCTTCAGCCGACGTCTGGTGCACCGCATCCCGGGCAGGTCCCCGGCGCTCGCCGTAGCGCGGGCACTCCTGCCTGCCGCGTCGCCACTCCTGGCGACGCAGGGCGAGTGCGGGAAACGCTCGGGAAGCGCAGTACCGTGCGTCGGCACGAGTGCCGACGCGGCACGCTAGAGAGCATGCGCTACGACACGAGCCGCGCTGGCTTGCGGACGGATTACGGCCACGAGCGTGGCGGTGGGTCAGCTCTTCGCGGCGGGCTCTGAGGATGACTTCGACTCGGCGGGCTTCGAGGTCGGGCTTCCGGCGTCAGACTTGGAGGGAACGCCCTTCTTCGCGTCCCTGCCGTTCTTCTTGCCGCCCCGGCCGTAGTCGGTGACGTACCAGCCGGTACCCTTGAAATTGAAGGCAGAGGGCGAGATCACTCGCTCGAGGGCGCCTCCGCACCCGGCATGCACCTGGAGCTGGGCGTCGGAGAACCTTTGCAGCACCTCGACCGCCTTGCCGCACCGGCTGCATTTGTATTCGTAAAGTGGCATGGCTTCTACTGCCCGATGCAACCCTACTACAAGTATAGCCCGCTAACCCGATCTCCTCACACCGTTCGAAGCGAGGCGCCGCGCGAGGCCGGCAGATTCAAGGCGCGCGACGGGGTGAGCCCGCAGGTCCGTTACGGATCGAGGACTCACCCCGAGCGCAACGCAGAAGATGCCGGCCTCCCGCAAGCCGCAGCCGAAGGCGTGTGAGAAGGTCGGGCTAGTTGCTCGCCGGCAGCAGCACCGTCGAGGATCGGGCAGGCCCCACGGGCCGTCCAACGGCCGCGCAATGCGGTGACCGCAAGGGAGCAACCATCCGCTCAGCGCCGCGGGCAGGGGTTGTCAGCTCTTGCGCCAGTCGGCGCGGGGCGGGGAGAAGATGTCGAAGACGACGGTGTCCTCCAGCGCTTCGACGCCGTGCGGCGCGTTAGGGGGGATTTCGAGCACGTCGCCCGCGCCCAGGACGACCTCACGGCCTTCGATCTGGAAGCGCAGCCGGCCTTCCTGGAGCACGGTGATCTGCTCCTGCTCGTGAGCGTGTGCCGGGACGACGCAGCCCTTGCCCAGGTGGATGCGCGCCACGGTCATTCGCTCGCCGTGGATGGCCTGCCGCGTGAGCAGTGGGTTCACCTGCTCCCGCTCCACGCCGGCCCAATGGTAAACGGTCATAACGGACCATTCTAGCTTGCCGGTCTCGCCCGTTCTGAAAGCTGACAGGCAATAGCTTTCAGCTTCCAGCTTCGAGCTTCCAGCTTCCAACTGATAGCTGATAGCTGAAAGCTGATAGCTGGTAGCTGTCTTTCGTAGGGCGGACCCCCTGGTCCGCGCCGGACCCTCCGGTCCGGCCTGCTTCTTGCTTCGGCGCGCGTCTGAAAGCTGGCAGCTGGAAGCTGGTAGCTGACAGCTGTCTGCTGCGTCCCGCCTACCGGATGTGCCAGAATGAGACTTCGCCCCACAGCATGAGCATGCCCGAATCCCCAAGCGATCTTGAACCCAGAGCAGCGTCCGCCCACGAGGCGTCCTTCGGCGAGATGCTCTCAGAATTCGAAGAAGCCCGCCGCCAGGCATCCGCAGGCCAGGGAGAGAGCCGCAAAGGCACGGTCATTGCCGTGACCTCCGATGGAGTCTTCGTTGACATCGGCTGGAAGACGGAAGGCCTGATTCCGCTCGAGGAGTTCCGGGATAGCTCCCCTCAGCCGGAGGTGAAGGTGGGCGACCAGGTGGTCGTCTCCATCCGCGGCCGCGCCGAGGGGGGCTACTACCTGCTGTCGAAGATCAAGGTGGAGCGGCCCAAGGATTGGTCGGCGCTGGAGAGCGCCTTCGCCGGGAAGCGGACGATCGCCGGTGTGGTTACGGGCGTAATCAAGGGCGGCCTGAGCGTGGACGTCGGCGTGCGCGCCTTCCTGCCGGCCTCGCGCAGCGGCGCCAAGAGCCCGGCCGAGATCGAGCAGCTCGTCGGCCAGGAGATCGCCTGCAAGATCATCGAGCTGGACGTTTCCAAGGAGGACGTCGTCGTGGACCGCCGCGCGGTCCTCGAAGAGGAAGAGGCGACAGCGCGCCAGGCGCGCGCCGAAGCGCTCCAGGAAGGGCAGGTGGTTCGCGCCACCGTCCGCACGCTGACGGATTTCGGTGCGTTCCTGGATCTGGGCGGCATCGAGGGGCTGCTGCACGTTGCCGACATCTCCTGGGCTCGCGTCAGCAAGCCCTCCGACGTCCTGAAGGCCGGCGACGAGCTGGAGGTCCAGGTCCTCAAAGTGGACCATCAAGCGCGGCGCATCTCGCTCGGCCTCAAGCAAATGACGCCGGACCCCTGGACCCTGGTCGCGGAGACCTACCCGATCGGCCAGCGCGTGCGCGGCAAGGTCACCCGGGTGGCCGAGTTCGGCGCCTTCGTCGAGCTCGCGCCCGGCATCGAGGGCCTGATTCACCTCTCCGACCTGAGCTGGTCGAAGAAGGCCCGCAAGCCGAGCGACGTGCTCAAGCCGGGCGAGCTGGCCGAGGTGGTCGTCCTCAGCGTGAGCCCGGCCGAGAGGCGCATCGGCCTCGGTCTGAAACAGGCGCTGGGCGATCCCTGGGAGGAGGCGGCGCAGAAGTTCCCGGCCGGCTCGGTGGTCGAGGGCAAGATCACCAACCTGGCCAAGTTCGGAGCGTTCGTCGAGCTGGCCGAAGGCGTCGAGGGCATGATCCACATTGGCGACATCAGCGCCGAGAAGCGCCTCAACCACCCCCAGGATGAGCTCAAGCTGGGGCAGGTGGTGAAGGCGCAGGTGCTCGACGTGGACCGGGAGAAGCGGCGTATCCGGCTGGGGATCAAGCAGTTACAGCCGACGTCCGTGGATGAGTACATCGCCGAGCACAAGCTTGGCGACTTGGTCACCGGCCGCATTGTCGAGGTCGCCAAGGGCACGGCCCGGGTGGAGCTGGGCGAGGGCCTGCTGGCCGCCTGCCCGCTTCCCAAGGAGCCGAAGAAGGAAGAGCAGGCGCCGCCAGCCGACAACGGACCTGCTGACGTCGGCGCGCTTTCGGCGCTGCTGGCGGCCAAGTGGAAGCAAGGGGGGCTGGCGCCGGCCACCGGCCAGCGCCGCGAGCCCGCCCGGGCGGGGCAGATTCGGACCTTCCGCATCACCTTGCTCGATCCGACCGCCAAGCGCATCGAGCTCGAGCTGGCCGGCTGAGCCGCGGCAACAGCCCGGAGCGTCCCCCCATTCTTTTGGGCCGGCCACGACGGCGGCGA